>JAGPHL010000298.1 GCA_018055515.1 Anaerolineae bacterium | reverse complement strand
TGCTGGGATGGGAGCAGCCTGTACCGGGTTGCGCCGGTGGACGAGGAGCAAGCCCGCCTGCTGGAGATTCTGGCGCAGGTGCTGGCGGACCTGCGATGCCCGCGTTGGCCTCACGTGTTGCTCCCTGACGGCTGGCAGGTTGCCGAGTAGGCCCGGTTGGCGGGAAGGGAGAGGTACGTCAAGAGATCGAGTGGAGAGACCGTACTCCCCTCAAAGCCGATGACCGAGGGCTGGGCGCACGCCCAACCCCCTCCTCCGCGTGCGCCAGACCAGGCACGAATGTCCCGAGACCGGCTAAACTCGGCTCTCTATTCGATTTGACAAGTGCGGAAAACGGGCTCAGTAGTCAGAATTGAAAACCGCCTCGCAGCGGCACAACGCGATGGTGATAATCCTTGATGAACGCTGCGAGCTTCCGCCGCAGCTTGACCCAGGCGTCCGAATTCAGGAATGTCTGCACAGTCTCCAGGTCGTCGGCGACGAAGCCCATCGTCACCTCTGGCCAGTCGCCGTAGATGGTGTACCACGCTTCGGAGGGCTGCAGGTGGGCTTTGATCATGGATTCGGGGAATTCCTGGGTGATGAATTGCAGGTAGGACTCCTCGCGTCCTGAGCGGATGTCCCAGCTCATCAGCAGTTTGACCGGTTTGTTCATGTGGATCCCCTTTCCGGGAAGTTAATCCCCCAGCTGCTTTAAGAGCTCCTGAGCCTGCTCCGCCCAGATCTGGGGGGGATTGGCCGCCAGGCAACGCTCCAGCATCTCCCGCGCTTGCTCGACATTGCCCGTGAGCGCGTAAATGCGTCCCAGACCGAAGAGCGCTTCGGGCATCTCCGGCGCCGCGGCGACGGCCTGTTCCAGGTAAACGGTCGCCTGGGTGATGTCGCCCTCCAGCAGATAGGCGTTCCCCATTCCCACCAGGACTTCCGCCTTACCTGGCGCGAGTTCCAACGCGCGGGTGAACTCCGCACGGGCCAGCTCCAGCTTCTCCTGCAGCGGCGCCGCGTTCTCGTTTGCTGGTAGCGCCTGGAGCAGATACGCCGCCCCCAGCTGATAGTGCGTGTCGGGATCGTCCGGTTCCAGCGCCAGCGAGGCCTGGAACTCGGCCACGGCGGTGTCGAGGTCTTCCAACTGGATGGCGAGCGCGCCGAGGTTGTGGTGCACGGCGGCGGCGCGGGCCGGATCCAGCTCCAGCGTGCGGTTAAAGGTCTCGCGCGCCTTTTCGTAGGCGCCGGTCTTGAAATACGCCACGCCGAGCAAGAAATGGGCCTCGGCGTTTTCCGGCTCTTGCTTCACCGCGGCTTCCAGCGCCGTCAACACCTCGCTGACCTGCCCGGCGTCAAGCTGTGCCTTGATGGCCTCGAGATCCACCGGTTGCGCCGGCTCCGGCGTGCCACAACCGGCGATCAACAGCACCATCAGCATGATCACTCCGCTTGACAGGTATCGCCTGAACATTGTTGGGCCTCCTCGGAAAATGCATAATGCGTAATACGTGATGCGTAAATGCGTAAGTGATCTCCTCAACAAATAGAATCCGTGCCCAGGTGCCCACGTGCCCACGTTATTTTGGCTCTCGGTGATGTGCCGCAGGAACATGTCAACTCCTTGAATTGGGCCAGGGTTACGCGCCGTTGCCTTTCTGCGGCTCCAGGAGGATGATCTGGGTCTCCTCGGGGATGGCTCCGGCGGTAACTTTGAGGTTGCTTTGCGTTTCTGGATTGGTGACGCCCATTTCCTTGAGAAAACGGCTGACGGGGTGTCGTTCCATCCGCAGATCGGGCGTCTTGTAATTCATGGGGATGACAATATTGGGCTCGATCAGGCTGATGACCTCCGCCGCCATTGAGGGGGTCAACCCGTCGGGAATGCCCACGGGGATCAGCAGCACATGCACGGTTCCCAGGCCCTCGATGCGCGATTGACTGGGAACATGCCCCAGCTCGCCGAGGTGACAGACGGTGAGCGCGCCGAGGTCGAACGTGTAGATGATGTTCTCGCCGCGTTCAGCGCCCTTTTGCCGGTCGCGGTAGGAAGGGATCGCGGTGATGAACAGCCCGCCGATTTCGTATTCGCCTGGGCTGGCGAGCGTGCGCGTAGGGCCGCGGAAGCGAGGCCAGGAAATCTCGCGGGGATCATCCAGCGGCTGACTGAGGGTGACGATCTCCGCACGAGCGCGCGGCAGCGTGTAGCCGCTCGCCTCTTCGTCGAAGGGATCGGTGATGACGGCGGGATAGCTGCGTTCGACGATGCGAAAACAGCCCAGACCATACCAGGTGATTTCCATCCAGGGCTCCTTCGAAAATAGAGATCAGCGAGTCAGCAGTCAGCGAATCAGCAAAAAGGCGAAAAGGCGAAAAAGCGAATCAGCGAAAGAATCACTTGCGTAACAAAAGTGGTGCCACTGACTGAAAAACGGAAAATTTCCTGGCGACCCTTGAAGATTGAGCATCAACTTTTACCCCCTATCTCCTGGCCCCTTCCCCCCGCGCCGCGCGGGGGGAAGGGGAACTTTTTTTGTGGGGCTTTGCAGGCGGGCGCAGCCCGCCTGCAAAGCCCCTATTTTTTTCTCCCCCTCCCCAACGGCGTCTGCGCCGT
>JAGPHL010000078.1:5642-11432 GCA_018055515.1 Anaerolineae bacterium | reverse complement strand
CTAGATTTGTTTCTCGCAGCTGTCTAGCCGCGGATTTCGCCCTCTTTCGCGCCAAAGTTGATGCGGATCCCCGTCTGCAGGGTCACACTGCGGCCCGGCTCCACGTCCTGCGTGCTCGCATCCTGGCGCGTGATGACCCATTTCTGCGTCGAGAGATTCTTGAGGCCCCAAATGTTCGGGTTTTGGGGATTGCGAACGATCTCGGCGATGGGCGCGCTGAAATCATAGAGCCGGCTGTCGTCTACATGATGCGGGAAGAGCTGCGTATCATGATTGAGCATGATCAGCTGCTTGCCGATGCGGATGCGCGGCGGCAAAAGCAGCTCGCTGCCGCAATTCCAACACGGCGACAACTTTCCCGTCGTCCGAAGCGCGTCCCCATCATAAAAATTCTCCGCGCCGCACTGAGCGCAGTAGAAGATAGCATCCTGCAGTTGGGTCATGGCCCCGCGCCACTCACTCTCGCGCACGCGCGCCTGCGGATCTTTCAGCCCGACCGTGAAGGCCCGGGTGAACAGCTCGCGCAAGAACTGGGGATAAATCGGCCAGAAGTCCAGCGCATTGTCGTGGTAACCGCGCAGGGGACGGTTGGAGTCGTCGTTGGGATCGAAGATGAAGAGCGGATCGGTCCCGTAGAGCTGGTTCATCGCGGGCAGATCCAGACACTTGATCGCCGTCTCGCGCTTCCCCTCCAACGGATGATGCACGATGAACATATAAAAGAGCAGCACGGCCAGCGAGTACAGGTCTGTCTGGGTGCTGGGCAGCGCCTCGCCGCGCACCACTTCGGGCGCCATGAAGCGCGGCGTCCCCAACACCCCCACTTGCTGGCGCTTGTCTACGGCGACGTTGTCATTGTCGCAAATGAGCGTGTCGCCGGTATCGGGATCGAAAAAGACGTTGCCGAACGAGATGTCGCGATAGCACAGCCCTTTGGCATGGAGCTGCAGGTAGCTGTCCGCCAGAATGAAGCCGGCTTTGGCCAGCGCGCGGAACGTCGGCTCGATGCGGCGCTTCATCAAATCCACAATGCCCTTGAAGCGCGGTTCCCGCAACGACATGTAATACCCGAAGCCGGGCACATTCTCAGCGAGGGTGAGATCCAGGGGCCACAGGAATTTGTCGTTGGGGGCCCCCATCTTCACCAACGTCTCCAGAGCCGCGCGCTGTTGCGGCGTCGCCTGACTGGGGAAGTACCACTTGAGCGCCACTTTTTTGCCGCCCAAATCGGCCTTGTAAACTTCGCCCTGCCCGCCGCCGCCCAAAAAGAGCTCCACCTTGCAGGGCAATTGCGAGGTCTCCGTCAGCACCACATCCCCAGGCTTGAAGATTTCACCCATGCTCTTCCACCTCCAAAATCATGAATTAACGATCCTGCCAGAGGTAATGGGCAATGGGTGATGGGCGAGGGGTAATGGGGCCAACATCCAGTCCTACCTCATTTTCCACAGCAGGATTTTGCCCTCGGCATCGCCGGAGGCCAACGCCATGCCGTCCGCACTGCAGGCGACGCTCAACACCATGCCATTGTGCTGTCCCAACTTGCGCAGCAGCTGTCCTTGCGCCACATCCCACACGCGCAACAGCGCGTCCCAGCTGCCCGAGATCAACACCCGCGCGTCCGGGCTGAGCGCCACCGCGAAAATCAACCCCATGAGGCCGTCCTTCTCGGTCAACACGCGCGGTTGCGGCTGTCGTTGCGGCTCCCACAACAACACCTTCTCGTCCCAGCCCCCCGAAGCTACCAGCACGTTATCGGGCCCGAAGGCCACGGAAGTGACCTGGGAAGTGTGTCCCATGAGCTTGTGCAATTCCTGCCCGCCGACCGCATCCCACACTTTGACGCTGCGATCCCAGCCGCCCGCCGAGGCCAGACGCTGCCCGTTGGGGCTGAGCGCCAGCCCCTGGACGCCATCGGAATGCGCCGACACGCGCAAGCGCTCGGTGCGGCTTTCCACGTCCCACCAGCGCAACGTGCCGTCGCGGCTGCCGGAGATGAGCGTCTTGCCATCCGGCGTGAACGTCACCCCCGTCACCTCGCCGCTGTGCCCGCGCAGCCGGCGCAGCCGACCCGCGGCTTCCGGCTGCCAGAGCGCGATCTCGGCGTCCGCGCCGCCGAGCGCCACGAGGCTCCCATCGGGGCTGAAGGCCACACTGCTCAACACCCCCAGGTCCTCGCTGCAGCGGAACAGCGCCTGCCCATCCGGGACGTTCCAGATCACAGCGAGGCCGTCCATCCCGGCGGAGGCCAACCGCTGACCATTCGGGCTGAACGCCAGCGCGGTCACCTCGGCCTGATGCCCGGCCAACGTGGCCTGCAATTTGATGCTCACGGCCAGCGCGGAAGCGTCCATCGCGCTGGCGCCGCCGGGCAGCACTCCCAGCGCCAACGCCCACGACTCCACCGCCCAGCGCGCCGCCTCGTCAGTCAACGCCAGCGCTGATTGAAGCTTCGCCGTCACCTGCGCGAGCAACACCCCCGTCGGCACCTGTCCCTGCAACGCCAGCAGGTCATTGGCCACCCCCTGCTCCAGGGCGCTCACCAGCACGAAGATCTCCCGCTTGTGCTCCGGGGCCAGATCGCGCAACAGGGCATCGCAGCGGCGGGGATTCTCATACGCGCTGCGACCCTCCTGCGCGACCAGCTGCACCAACGCCTGGCGAGCGGCGTCGTTCATAGATCAGGCCCCTCCCAAAATCACCGGCGACTCCCCGGAGAAAACACGAACGCCGCGCCTCCGCAGCTCGTCAAGCTTGTCGCCGGTCAATCGAGTGCACCCCGACACGTCCAGCTTCCGCAGATTCGGCAAAGCCTTGAGGTGCTCCAGGGCCTCGTCCCCCATCGCGGTCCAGCCCAGATGCAGGACTTCCAACGCCTCCAGGTTTAGCAGGTGCACCACCGTCTCGGAGGTCACGCGCCTGCACCCTTCGAGGGAGAGCCTGCGCAACACGCGGTTGTGGTGAAAATGCAAGAATCCCACGCCGCTGATCCGCGTCTCACTCAGATCGAGTTCTTCGAGGTGCGGAATGGCCGCCAGCGGCGCCAGGGTCTCCTCTTGCAACAGCGTGCACCGTTCCAGGCGCAAAACGCGCAGATCCGTCAACGCCCGCAGATGCCACAACCCCTGCGCCGTGATGCCGTTGCAGTCGCTGAGATCCAGATACTGCAGGTTGCGCAGCCGGCCGACGGCCTCCAATCCCTTGTCCGAGAGATTTTTGCACGCCTGCAGGCTCAACCAGGTAAGAGGCTGATCCTGCAAAGAGCTGAGGCCCTCCCCGGTAATGTCCGTCCGCTCCAGATTCAATTCCATCAGCCCCGTGAAAAGGGTGAGGCAATCCAGGTAAGGATCGAAGAGCGCCTTGTCGCTCAGGTCGAGATAGCGAATGCGCTCCGGCATCCGGAAGCTGCTGGCCCACAGCCCGATTTGAGGGTAGTCGAGGCCCTCCGGGCGGACGCCGAGGTCCTCGCCGGGGGACGGCGTGAAGGGGGGAGGCGACTCACCCTTCACGACCCACTCCTCGTGCGCGCCGCCCCGAGGCCGCGTCAACACCGTCATCCTCCAGGTAGAAAACAACAGCGGCGCTCCGGTCACCGGTGACGGCGTGAAGAGAGAAGGCGCCGCTCCTGCCGGGGTCGGATCGGGCGCCGGCGGCGGGATGAGAGAAGGCGCTGCTCCCGCCATGCCCAACGCTTCCGCCCAGGCCTCCACCGCCCAGCGCGCAGCATCCTCGCGCAGGGCGTAGTGTTCCATGAACTGCGCGGTCAGCCGCTCCAGGTGTTCGGCAATGGGAGCGCCGGCGGGCCAGGCCTCAATATCGGCGGGGATCTGATCGCGCACGGCAGTCGTCAGCACATTGATCTCCGTGAGGCAGCCGTCACCACAGAGCTTTTCCAGCTGCCGCCGACACGTGCCCCCATGCAGGACCGGATCGTGGCCTTTCGCAGCCTTGATGGCCTGCCGTTGTTGCACCAGCTCGCGCAATTTTTGGCGGACCAGCTCGTTCATGGCGCCTCCGAACAGCCTGGAGCAGGGTTCCCTGCACCGAAATCGGGGTCATCGTACCAGAGCCGCCGATTCCCCGGCGGCGCAACGCTCTCGTCGGGAGCCGGCGGCTCCTCCGGCGCGATGGGCGACTCCGCAAGGGCCGCTTGCGCCGCGAGTTCCTCCGGGGCCGGCAACAGCTCCGTGCGGCACAGCAGCGCGAGGGTGATGTCATCCCCGCTGCCCTTTTCCGACGCCTCAGTCAGCCAACCGACCAGACTCGCCTGGACTTGCTCCAGCCCTTGCGCACGGAGGAGATCCCAGATGTCGCCCCCCACCTGCAAGAAAGCGGCCTCGTTCACGAAGGAATTGGCATAGCCATCGGTGCTGAGCAGGATGAGGGCTGGCGGCGCCCCCGTCAACGCCTGGAAACGGATCCGAAAATCGCGCCAGGCTTCGGGAATACACAGCGAGGTCGTCTGATCGGCAAAGAGCCGTGTATCGTCGGGCAGGGGGCGCGTGACCTCGCCGCTCTCCGAGACGGTGAGGATGTCGCCATCGCCCAGTTGGAGGTAGAGGATGAAGGATTCCGCCGCCAGCACCACCAGCAGCGTGGCCCCATAGGCCAGCCGCGGATTTTTCTCGAGATCCTCTACAGCCTTAGGGCCGTGCTTCTGCACGACGGCCTGCAGCTCTGCCTCCGTGAAGGGATGCTCCCGGCGTTCCTGCTCCACCGCCTCCTGCCAGCGACGCACAATCTCCCCCGGTAAGCGCTCTTCCGCCGTGCGCTTGACCGCCGAGAGATTCAGCGGTTGAGGCTGCCCTTCAAGCAGCTCCCGCAACACGCCGACGGCGATGTCCACGGCTTGGGCAGAACCGATGTGACTGCGGAAGCTGCGCGCGCTGCCGTGCCCATCGGAGACCGCGACGATGAGCGGAGGCCCTTCCGCCGACTCCGGGAGACAGCGCCAGGCGTCCTGATTGGGCATCGCTGCGCGCACGTGTGTGGCTCCGCGCACCGATTGGCCCACAGCACGCCAGATGGGCTGAGGGCCCATTGTAGCCATGGGAAGCCTCCTTTACCAAACGTCGGCAGCCGTTTGGGGTCCGTTAGCGTCAACCGCCGGGGGAGCGACGGGCACAGGCACGTTGGGCGCGGTCGGCGCATCTGCCGCCGACTGGCTTGCCGGCGCCGACGCCGATTTGAGCACCACGGTGGAGACCCAGCGGATGTATTTGACCAGCGCCTCCGGGTTGTTCGCCTGCAGCGGCGTAATTTCGGGGTTGCCGATGAATTTTTGCAGCACGTCCAGGTCGGCGTCCGCGCCGATAGCAATGGCGATCCGCACCGCCTTCTTGCCCCAGGGCTGATCCAGCAGCTCTTGCAGGCCCTTCTGGTAATCGTCCGTCGGTTGCCCATCGGAGATGAGCACCAGCACTGGCGGCAGGGCGCGCTCCGTCATCGGCGGGATCTTGAGCTGCTCTGCCACCATCGAGAACGCCTTGCCCATGTCCGTCACCCCTTCCGCCTCCAGGTCCGTCCAGCGGAAATCCGCCACGGGCGTCGGCTGAGAGATGTGCCACTGCGCGCCGTTGGAAAATTTGATGGCGCGGACCAACACTTGCGCGTTGGGGTTCTCATCGGCTACTTTCTGCATGTGCGGGATCGCCTCGCGAATGGCCGTGTTCAGGGCCTGGATTTTTCCATCCTGAGACATCGAGCCGGAGCAATCGGCAATCCAGATAAAATGCAAGGGGCGCGTCGCCAGTTCACCGCCAGGTCGTCGCATCATGATCTAACCTCCTC
>JAGPHL010000078.1:0-5542 GCA_018055515.1 Anaerolineae bacterium | reverse complement strand
CGCCGGCAGCTGCTGGCCCTGGAATTCAAGCACGTCCCGCAACGGCATGTCCAACAGGAATCCCATCACCTCCATGCCAATGCCGCCCTCGCCCTCGCCGCCGAACATCGCGCGCATCGCTGCCAGCATCTGCGTGAAGAACGGCTCGAAGACAGGCTTGCCGCGCGGATCCTCCAGCCATTCCCGCAGGGTGGACTCACGATGAAGAATGCACGGTAATTCCACGGTGGATTCCAGGGTCACCGTCTCCGCACAGCGAATGTCGGCAGAAGAAGCTCCCACGAGGAGGTCGAATTCGCCATTTTCGGTGATCCACTGCCCGTAGGCCGGATGGTAATAGGCGAAGGCGCGGAAGTCGAGGGACAGGGTCACCGTCTTGGTCTCGCCGGGCTGCAACTCCACGCTGGCAAAGCCCTTGAGCTCTTTGGGCGGGCGCACCAATTGCGCCTTGCGATCGTGGACGTAGAGCTGCACAATCTCCCTGCCGGCCACCGGGCCCGTGTTCGTCACATCCACGGAGACGGTCAGCCCCTCCACATCGCGGAAGGTCTTCGCCGAGACGCGCATCCCGCTGTAGGCGAAGGTGGTGTAGCTGCCCCCATAACCGAAGGGGAATTGCACAGGCTGTTCGCGCATGTCATAGTAGCGATAGCCGATGAAAAGCCCCTCGCCGTACCGCACTTCGCCGTTCTCGCCGGGGTAGTTGATGTAGGCGGGCGTGTCGGAAAGCTTCAGGGGGAAGGTCTCCGCCAGCTTGCCCGACGGGTTGACGACCCCAAAGAGGACGTCCGCAATCGCGCCGCCGCCGGCCTGTCCCATCATCCAGGCCTCGAGCACGGCCGCCGGCGCGTCAATCCACGTGCTCATGGCGATCGCAGAGCCGTTGTTCAGGATGACGACGCTGTTGGGCTGCACCGCGCACACGGCCTTGATCAGGGCCACCTGCTGCCCGGTCAGGTCGAGATCTGCCCGGTCATATCCTTCAGACTCCTTGTAGGTCGGCAACGCGATGTAAAGCAACGCCACCTCCGCCGCCTGCGCCGCGGCGACGGCCGCCTCGATCAGGTCAGGCTGACTGCTGTCGTCGGCGGGATAGCCCTCGCTGAAGGTGATTTCGGCGCCGCCAGCGAGTTTCGCCAATTCCTCCAGCGGCACGTCCACTTGTGTGGGATTGATGTGCGAGCTGCCGCCACCCTGGAAGTGCGCTTCCCTGGCCGCTCGCCCGATCACCGCCATGCGACGCACGTCCTTCAAAGGCAACAGGCCGTTGTTCTTGAGCAACACCATCCCCTCGCCGGCAATGCGGCGCACGAGCGCGTGATGCGCTGCCGCATCGAAAGGCGCCCCCTTCGGCGTCTCCGCTGCTTTGAAGACGATGCCCAGAATCCGCCGCACCGCTTCATTCAGCACGGCCTCATCCAACGCGCCGCTCTGCACCGCCTCCACCACCGCCTGTACCCGCCGCGGGCGCGGGCCGGGCATTTCGAGATCGAGGCCGCCTTTCAGAGCCGCGACACGATCGTGCACCGCGCCCCAATCGGAGACGACGAAGCCTTCCAGGCCCCATTCCTCCTTGAGGATTTCGGTGAGCAGATGCGTCTGTTCCGAGCCATAGACGCCATTGATGCGGTTGTAGGAGCACATCACCGTCCAGGGTTGCGCTTTCTTGACCGCGATCTCGAACGCGGGAAGGTAGATCTCGCGGAGGGTGCGCTCATCCACCTTAGCGTTGATGGTCATGCGCTGATATTCCTGATTGTTGGCCGCGTAGTGCTTGAGCGACGTCCCCACTCCCCGGCTTTGGATGCCGTTGATGAGGCTGGCCGCCATTTCGCCCGCCAGGTAGGGATCCTCCGAGAAATACTCGAAGTTGCGCCCGCACAGCGGCGTGCGCTTCATGTTCACGCCGGGGCCGAGAATGACGTCCACATGCAGGGCGATGCACTCCTCGGCCAGCGCCTGGCCCATTTCCTCAATCAGGGCGGGATCCCAGGTTGCCGCCAGGCAGGAGGCAGTGGGGAAACAGGTCGCCGGCAGGCTTTCCTGGACCAGGGCGGTCTCATCGGCCACCCGACGCACGCCGTGCGGCCCATCGGAGACGGTCATGCCCGGCACGCCGAGGCGTTCGATGGGAGTAGTGCTCCAGGAAGTAGCGCCGGTGCACAGCGCCGCTTTCTCTTCCAGGGTCATTTGGGCGATAATGGATGCGATGTCAGCCATCATGATGCTCCTTTCAATGAAATGTTCGGTTATCGGATTGAATGGGATCTGTCAATTTCAGGGTGTACCATGGCCGGCTTGCTCAGAGATGACAGAACTCCAGGGTCAGGGCCTTACGCCTGAAGTATAGCACAGCTTACCAATGAAGGAAACACAAGCCCGGGGGTAGTCACGACAGAGAAGACGAAGATCTACAAAAAGGCTGGGGATGGAGAATCCCCAGCCTGAGACGCACGCGAAAAGCCCCTCCAGGGAAGCGCCCGTGAGTCGAGAGCCGTCGTATCTCTACGCACGCGACTCACCCCTCACCTTCTCTTGCTTGCGAGGTGCGCGCCAACACAGGCGTCTCAGGGAACCCTCGCGCTGTCGTTCCCTGAGAGGATCGGCCGCATCGAGACACAGGCTCTTATGTGATCCGGCAGATAATTTCAAAATCAGCCGGAATCTGCGGAAATCTGCGTCCCGAAAAGAGAACTCTGGCGGGCCTATTCCAACCCGGCTTCGCGCAAGGCCCCTACCAGGCTCTCTTTGCTCGGCGCCAGCCCCACAAATTTGACCAGGTCGCCGATGACCAGCGCCGGGGCGTTGCTGATGGCGTATTCTTCCCACGCCGGGTCGTCAGGGCCGGTGTGGAAGACGATCTCGATCTGCTCGCCATATTCCGCCTCGATTTGTTTGAGCAGCCGCTTGACCGCGACCCCGCCGGAACATGGCGGGATGGAGACAAAGGCCTCGATCCTTATTTTAGACATAGCCCGCCCTCCCGCAGCGCATTGTTCAGCGTCGTCTCGCTGGGACACATCCCCTCGATGCGGATGCTGCCGTTGACGACCGCAGCGGGCACACAGAAGAGCCGGTACTCCTCGAATTTGGCCATGCCTTCCTGGCCGACATAGACGATCAGCTCCAGCTCGCCCGCGTATTTCGCAGCGACACGCTGCGCCAGTTCCACCAACGCCACACACCCCGGACACGGTGGATCACCGCTGAAAACTTCCAGTCTGACCATGAATACCTCCTCGGAAAATACGTAATGCGTGATACGTAAGTGATTTCCTCAGGAAATCGGCAAATCTCAAAACCACTTGCATGACAAAGGTAACGCAAACTTCAGTTTGCGCTCAGGCCGCCCCGGAATGAAGTCCGGGTCTGACAGGTCCAGTTCGCTGAGGCGAGCGGAGGCGAGCTCCTCACCCAACGCGCTTCAGCGCGGTTGGCCCCTGTCAGGCTGGGGATTCCATCCCCAGCCGAACCGGTGAGCCGCCAGCCTCTACTCACAGCTCACGCCTCACAACTCACATTTTCATGCTTGCAAGGCGTGCGTCAGCCCGGGCATCTCCCATGAAGACAGTCGCTTCAATATCCTACGCACCCGCCAGGTATTTCTCCAACACCGGAATCAACTGCGCTGCAGGGACGACTTTACCCCGTCCGACGACTTCATCGCCAACGACAACCAACGGCGTGGACAGGACGCCGTAGGCCTCCGCCTCCGGGCCGAGCGCATCATATTTCACCACTTCCACCTGTCCGGGGAAGCGCTCCGCTGCCTTGAGGGCCTCGCGCTCAGCGCGCTTGCAATTCGCGCAGGGAGGTGTCGTACCGAATACTTTAATCTGCAACATTGGCAGCCCCCTTCGAAAATAGAGATCAGCAAGCCAGCAGTCAGCGAATCAATGAAAAAGCGAGTCAGCGGAAAAGCGAATCAGCGAATCTCAGAATCACTTGCATGACCTATGTACCGCGAACTTCAGTTCGCTCTTCGCCGCCCGCCCCGGAATGAATTCCGGGTCTGCTACGTCAAGTTCGTGCAGCGAGCTCTCCCAATAACGCGCTTCAGCGCGGTTGGCCCCTGTCAGGCTAAGGATTCCATCCCCAGCCAAACTGGCAAGCCGTTACAGCCGCAGCTCACGACTCATGCCTCACGAATCACATTATGCTTACATCAGCCTTACCCCACGGCCCAACCAAAAATCAGCCCCGCAAGCGTGCTGAAGAGGGCGACAAATCCCACATACACCCAGGTCTTTTTCCCGCCGATGACGCTCCGCGTGATGAGAATGGATTGAAAACTCAGCTCCGGGTCGGCCAACAGATAGGCCAGCAGCGGGCCGCGTTGCATTCCCAGCGTGAGGAAGGTCTGCGCGATGGGGACTTCAACCAGAGTGGGGAAGTACATGAAGACGCCAAAGAGGACCGCCACGAGGTTGGCCCAAAACGTGTTGTGACCGGTCACCGTCGTGATCCAGGTGGCCGGGATCACCGCGCGCGCCATCCCGGCGATAAACACCCCCACTATCAGCAAAGGGATGATCTGCCTGACGAAACGCCACATTTCCCACAGCCATTCCTGAATTTCGTAGACCTCGAATTTCCGCGCCGCCAGCCACCAGATGCTTGCCAGCAACACAATCTCGGCGAGCCATTTGCCGGTAATCCCGATCGTCAAGCCGGCAGGGACCACGGCCACCTTGAACGCCGCCACAATGAGGGTCAGCGTGATCAGGCCTAATGCCACAAAAGTCCAGCGGTTGAAGCCCTCATCCACCGTCCGCAATCCCTGCCATGCAGTGACGCCGATCAGCAAGAGCAAGCCGATGAGAAAAACGCCATGGACGCTCACCCCTTCGATGCCCAACGCCGGATTGGGCGGCACGAGACGGTCCAGCCACTGTTGGAAGCCCGGTGCCCACGTCTCCCCCACCGTAAAGGTGACGTAGCTGTGGGTCAGCAGCTCCACCTGCAGCGTCCCGGCGATGAGCACCCCCAACAGCAGGACAAAGAGGAGCCACGTGCGCGCGGGGACGGTGGCACTCGCGGTGAAAGCGTCTTGCTGATTGGTGGCGGCGTCATGGGCGGCGTCGTCCTTGCGGAAGATCCACGCCAGCAACAGGCCAATGATAATCCCGAAGCCAATCGAGAGCACAATCCGCGCGAGCGCGATATCCATGCCGATGGCGACCCCCGTCAACGAGATCGCCAGAATGTTGATCGCCGGCCCCACAAAGAGGAACGTGATCGCCGGCCCCAGGCCCGCACCTTTTTTGTAGATGCTGGCAAACAACGGCATGATGGTGCAGGAGCAGACTGCCAGTACGAAGCCTCCCAGCGCCGAGGCCGGGTAAGAAATCCATTTGGGGGTATTGCGGCCCAGATACCTGGTGATTGCCTCTTTGGGGATCAGCGCCGAGAGAACGCCGGCGATGAAGAAGGCCGGCAGCAGGCACAACAGCACGTGCGCCGCCAGGTATGCCGCCAGGCTGCCCAATCCGGTCTGGAGAAGCCGGCCCAGGTAAGCTAAGATCTCCACGAGAAGCCTCCT
>JAGPHL010000297.1 GCA_018055515.1 Anaerolineae bacterium | reverse complement strand
TGCGCTTGCCGATGGCGCCGATGCCCAACGCCGTCACCACTGCCGCGCCCAATCCCCACCAGAAAAGCGCCCCGCGCTCGCCGCCGTTTACCAGATAGCCAATCGCCACGCCGGGCAGAATGGCATGGGCCAGCGCGTCCCCCAGAAACGCCATCCCCCGCAACACCACAAAGCTGCCCACGACGGCGCAGACGACGCCCACCAGCACCACGGCCACCAACCCCCGCTGCATGAAGGCGTACTGCAACGGCTCAGTGATCCACATCCACACCGCGCTCATGCCGATTCCCCCCTGCAACAAGTATCGCCCAACGCCAGCCAGCCATTTTCCGCCTGAATCAAGTGCAGCTGCCCGCCGTAAGCCTGCTGCAAGTTTTCTCGCGTGAAGACTTCGTCCGGCAGGCCCAGGCCCACCAGTCGCTGGCGCAGCAACATGACGCGGTCGAAACGTTCCGCGGCCAGCTGCAGATCATGCGTCGCCACCATCACTGTGACCCCCCGCGCGCGGAGCGTCTCCAGCACGCGGAAGATGTCCTCCTGCGCCGGAACGTCTAACCCCGTCAACGGCTCATCCATCAGCATCAGCTCGGCCTCCTGCGCCAGCGCCCGTGCGATGAACATCCGCTGCTGCTGTCCGCCGGAAAGCTCGCCGATCTGTCGCCCCGCGAGAGGAGCCATACCGACCACCTCAAGGCACGCGCGGACGTAGTCCCAATCCTGTCGCGTCGGCCGTCGCAGCAGCCCCACGCGCCCGTAACGCCCCATCATCACCGCCGCCGCCACCGTCACCGGGAAACTCCAATCCACCTGCGTGCGCTGCGGCACATAGGCAATGCAGATGTGCCCGCCGGGGCAGCGACCCGCGATCTGCACCTCGCCGGCGGTTGGAGCCAGCACCCCCGCGATGACCTTGAAAAGCGTGCTCTTGCCGGCGCCGTTCGGCCCTACCACGGCCAGACGTTCCCCGGCGTCCAGCCGAAAGGAAACGTCCTCCAGAGCGGCACGGCCGTTATAGCGCACGGAAAGATGGCTCACCTCCAAAATCGGCGCGCCCGCCTCGTGCACTTCAGGCCGCAGCAACCAGGATTTCCACATCATTGCTCTCTCTCAACGATTCCGAACCAGAAAAGCGGCATTTAACGCAACGCCTCCACGATCGCGTTCACATTATACCGCATAAACTTCAGATAGCTGTCGGCCGGACCGCCCGCCTCGCTCAAAGAGCCATGGTAGACCATGACCACGCGCACGCCGGTATCCTGGGCCACCTGCTCGGCAACGGCGGGATTGGCCGTCAGCCCCACGAAGATCGCCGGCACGGCAAATTGACGGATGGCGTCCTCCAGCTGGGCCAGCTCCTGCGCAGAGGGCGCCGCCAGCGTGCTGTAGCCGGGAAAGATCGCGCCGACCTGCTCAAAGCCATACGCCGCAGCGAAATAGGTGAAGACCGTGTGATCGGTCACCAGCTTCCGGTTGGCGGGAGGAATCTGCGCCACCTGCTCCTGGATCCAGAGATCGAGCGCTTCGAGTTCGCGCGTGTAGGCAGCAGCGTTGGCGGCATAGAAATCGGCGGATGCCGGATCCAGCGCGCTCAACGCTCGCTCGATATTCTGCACCCACACCTTGACGTTGCGAGGCGAAAACCACGTGTGTGGATCCCCTTCCTCATGGGAATGAGCGCCCTCCGTCCCCTCGGCGATGTCGTCGTCAGCACCCTGCAGCAGCGGGATGCCGTAGGAAACGGACACGACGGGCGTCTCAGCGCCGGCGCTTTCGAGCAGCGGCCCCATGAATGTCTCCAGGCCCGCGCCATTGATGAAGATGACCTGCGCGCTCGCCACGGCGGCCGCGTCCTGCGGCGCGGGCACAAAGGCGTGCGGATCGGCGCCCAGCGGCACCAGCGTGTGCAGTTCCAGCCGCTCGCCGCCGACCTGTCTGACCACATCCGCTACCAGGCTGGTCGTCGCCAGCACCCGCAGTTTTTCACCCTCGGCCAGCGGCGCCGCACGCAATTCCGGGAAACCCTCGTCCGCCAGTCCCGGCAGAGATGTGGGCGTCGCCGGGGCGCAGCCCCACAGCTCCATCACCAGCAACCCGATCAGCGCCGCCGCCCCTACCCGACGTACTTGTCGCATGTTCATTTTCCCCTTATTGAAAAGTTTTTTCAGTCACGGCCCCACAAAAAACGTCCCTGTTCTCCCTGCAAGACGGGTCTACTTTCCCTGGCACGCGGGACAGAGGCCAACCAGCTGCAACAGGTGCCCGGCGACGCGATAGCCCGTCTGCACCTCGATGGTCGCAATCAAGCCCTCGAGGTCATCGCCGCCGGGGAATTCCACCGCGCCCCCGCAATGCTGGCAGATCAGAAAATGCCGGTGTCCCGGCGAGATCGGCAGGTACCCGTGACAGTCCTCTTGCAGGTGCACACGGTGCACCAATCCCAACGTCTCAAAGAGCGCCAGCGTGCGGTAGACGGTGACAAGTCCCAATCTCGCTTGCCGCGCGCGGCCAGCCTCGAACAGCGCCTGCGGCGAGAGCGGCGCCGTGCTCTCCAGCAACAGGCGCATCACCAAGCGACGCGGCTCTGTCACCCGATAGCCCGCCTGCGACAAGAGCT
>JAGPHL010000296.1 GCA_018055515.1 Anaerolineae bacterium | reverse complement strand
GGGACGGGGGTCGGTCATCCCGCGTTTGCTCCTTTTGATGACCCGATTATACTTAAGGCTGAGGTGAGCCAGATGGACTTGTTTGAGCACGCGCGTCAGGAGGAAACACGCCGGGAAGCGCCCCTCGCGGCGCGGATGCGTCCGCGCACGCTGGACGAGTTCGTGGGGCAGGAGGCGATCGTCGGCCCCGGCCGCCTGTTGCGTCGGGCGATTGAAAGCGATCGGCTCTTTTCTTCGCTCATTTTCTGGGGGCCGCCTGGAACGGGGAAGACGGCCCTGGCGATGATCATCGCCCATATGACGCAGGCCCATTTTGTGACGCTGAGCGCCGTCCTCGATGGGGTCGCGGACCTGCGGCGGGTGGTGGAGGAGGCGCGCGAACGGCGGGGGATGTATGGCCTGCGGACGATTCTGCTGGTGGACGAGATTCACCGCTGGAACAAGACGCAGCAGGATGGGCTACTGCCGGTGGTGGAGGATGGCACGATTACCCTCATCGGCGCGACGACGGAGAATCCCTACTTCTCGATCATCAGTCCGCTGATCAGCCGTTCGCGGATTTTCCGTTTTCAGGCGCTTTCCCGTCCTCAGATCGAGCAGTTGCTGCGACGCGCTCTGGAGGATCCGGAGCGCGGCTATGGCAGGCGACGCATCGAAATCACCCCCGAAGCGTTGGAGCATCTGGCAGAAATCGCGGACGGCGACGCGCGCACCGCGCTCAATGCGCTGGAGCTGGCCGTGGAATCCACCCCGCCGGACGCTGACGGCGTGTGTCACATCACGCTGGAGGTGGCGGAGGAATCCATCCAGAAGCGCGCCTTGAGCTACGATAAATCGGGCGACGAGCATTACGACACGGTGAGCGCGTTCATCAAGTCGGTGCGAGGCTCCGACCCCGACGCGGCGCTCTATTACCTGGCGAAGATGATTGCGGCGGGAGAGGATCCACGTTTCATCCTGCGGCGTCTGTTGGTGCTGGCCGCGGAGGACGTGGGCCTGGCGTCGCCGATGGCGATTGTGGTGGTGGAGGCGTGCGCGCAGGCCTTCGAGTGGGTGGGGATGCCGGAGGGGCAATATCACCTCGCCGAGGCGACACTCTATCTGGCGACAGCTCCCAAATCCAATAGCGTGGGCGCGTATTGGCAGGCGCTCGCGGAGATTGAAGAGCACGGTTATCGTCCGCCGCCCGTCTATTTGCGGGACACGCACACCCTGTTGGATAGCGAAAAACACCTTGCCAGGGCCTACAAATATCCTCACGACTACCCGACCGGCTGGGTAAAGCAACGTTATTTGCCGGAGGGCGTGGAAGGCGGTTGGTTCCGTCCCAAAGGGCACGGCCACGAGCAGCGGATTCTGGAGACGCTCCAGCAGCTGAAACAAGAGAAGTGAGCTGATGACAGCTTTCTTCTCACGGCTCGCTATTTTTGAAGACTTGGCTGGGGATGGGATCCCCAGCCTGACACGAGCCAACCGCGCTGAAGCGCGTTGTTGGGGGACCTGTCAGACCTGGAATTCATTCCGGGGCGGGGCCTGAGAGCGGCCTGGAGGCCGCGACATGCGTGTCACGCAAGTGATTCTGAGATTCGCTGATTCGCTTTTTCGCTGACTCGCCTATTTTTCGAGGAGACGAAGATGAAACTGACCTGGTATGGACATTCGACCTGGAAAGTGACCCTCGGGGAGGTGGGGATCGTGATTGACCCGTTCTTCAATCACAATCCGCTGGCGCCCATCAAGGCAGAAGAGGTGGAGGCGCAGTACCTCGTGCTCACGCATGGACACGGGGATCACCTGGGCGACACTGCCCTCATCGCCCGACGCACCGGCGCGACGGTGATCGCCAATGCCGAAATCTGCGGTTGGTTGCAACGGCAGGGCCTCGAGAGGGTGCATCCGCAGCATCTTGGAGGCGGCTTTCACTATCCCTTCGGCTATCTCAAGTTGACCATCGCCGTGCATGGCTCCTCGTTGCCAGATGGCTCGTATGGGGGAATGCCGGCCGGGGTGCTCATCAGCGCTGAGGGGAGAAAGCTCTATCACGCCGGCGATACGGGCCTTTTTGCCAGTATGGCGCTCATCGGCGAAGAGGGATTGGATGTGGCGTTGTTGCCCATCGGCGATAACTACACGATGGGCCCGGAGGACGCGCTGCGCGCCGTCAAGCTCCTGCGTCCCAAGGTGGCGATTCCCATGCACTATGGGACCTGGGACCTGATCGCGCAGGATCCTCACGCCTGGGCGGAACGGGTGCGGCGCGAGACGGACACGTACCCGTATGTCATGCAGGTTGGGGAGACCTACACCGTACTTTGATGCTGACCGATCCGATCACCGTCCGTGTGGCGCAGCTGCTCACCGAATCAGCGGAAGTTTTCGTGCCGTTCGAGCAGATCTATGAAGCGCTGGAGCGCGAGGGCCTGCTGGCGCACTTTGACGCCCCGACCTTGCTGGAATTCCTGGAGGACGCCGGGGATTTTCAGGTGTTGGGGAGTTTCTCGCACCTGAGTTTCCTCGACGCCGAAACCGCTATCGGCCTGGAGTTGCTCAGCAACATGACCGGGCCGTGGGTGGTGTTGCGCGCGCGTCTCTCGTCGCCGGCGACGACGATGGGAGAATTGTTGCGCCAT
>JAGPHL010000001.1:38684-46172 GCA_018055515.1 Anaerolineae bacterium | reverse complement strand
GGAGACTGCTGAGCACATTGGAGGCGGCGTATGCTCGCGGCGCCGATGAGGCGTTGGTGGCGGCGGCAGCAGCGCTGGCCGGCTGGGGGCCGGGCCTCACGCCTGCGGGCGACGATTTCCTTGCCGGACTGCTGCTCGCGTTGTGGGCGCAGAGGGGAGAGGCGGCGCGACCTTTGTGCGCTGCCATCGCAGCGGTGGCGATCCCCCGGACCACCCGTCTCAGCGGGGCCTTTCTCCAGGCTGCGGCTGAAGGGTTGGCGGATCAACGCTGGCATGTCTTGCTCCAGGCGCTGACGGGCGCCTCCGACGCGGCCATCGAGGCGGCGGCGCAAGCTGTACTGGCCTTCGGCGCGACCTCGGGGCCGGCGATGCTCGCAGGGTTTTTGCGGGGCATGGGGAATGGCTGAGGGGACGCGAGTTCCCCTATGTCTCATTTCTCCTTACCCATTACGTCACACAGGAGGTTCACTTGATCACACAAACGCTGGTTCAGAGTGGTGAATATTACGATTCGGTCACGCTCTTGCAGGTGGCGCAAGGACTGTTGGCGTTGCCAGGGATTGCGGATGCTGCCGTCGTCATGGGGACGCCTGCCAACAAGGGGCTGCTCGTCGAGGCCGGGTTGTTGACGCCGGAAGTCGAAGCGGCCTCGCCCGATGACCTGGTCATTGCTGTGCGGGCGGCAGATGCCCCGGCGGCCCTGCAGGCCCTGAGTGAGGCGCAGACGCTGCTCAAGGCATCGCGGCAGACAGCGACCGGCGGTAGTGGCCTCGAGACGCCGCCCAAGACACTCGGCGCGGCCATCGAGCGGCTTGGCGGTGAGGCGAACATCGCGCTGGTCTCTGTGGCGGGACGTTACGCCGCCGGGGTTGCCCGTGAGGCGCTGCATCGCGGCCTGCACGTCTTCCTCTTCAGCGACAATGTCGCCGTCGAGGATGAAATCGCGCTCAAAACGCTGGCGCGGGAGAAGGGGCTGCTCGTGATGGGGCCAGACGCGGGCACGGCGATCCTCAACCATGTGGCGTTGGGCTTTGCCAATGTGGTCCCGCCCGGCCCGGTAGGCGTTGTCGCCGCAAGCGGCACGGGATTGCAGGCCGTGACGTGTTACATGGCCCGCGAGGGAGTCGGCATCACGCAGGCCATCGGCGTTGGGGGGCGCGATCTCAAGGCTGAGGTGGGTGGCATCATGATGCTGGAGGGGTTGAAGGCCCTGCAAGCCGATCCGGCCACGAAGGTCCTCTTGCTCGTCTCCAAGCCGCCGAGCCCGGCGGTGGCCGAAAAAGTGCTGACGCAGGTGCGGCAGAGTGACAAACCTGCGGTGGTGTTGTTCCTGGGGGGCGATCCGGCGGAGATCACGCGGGCGGGCGCGATTCCGGTCGCGGACATGGAGGAGGCGGCCGCAGTGGCGGCGGCCGTGGCCCTCGGCCAGAACCCCGCCGATGCGCGGATCAACCTGCGGCAGCGCGATCTGTCACTCAAGACGCGCGCCGCCGAGGTGCGCCGGCAGCTCGCACCGGGGCAGCGATATTTCCGGGGGCTCTTCAGCGGCGGCACTTTCTGCTACGAGACGCAGCTCATCCTCAAAGGGATGGGGATTGAAGTGCAGTCGAATGCTCCTGTGGAAAAGCGCCTGCGCATGGCGGATGCCAACAAGAGCGTGGGGCATGTGGCGGTAGACCTGGGCGAGGACGAGTTCACCGTCGGGCGGTTGCATCCGATGATTGACCCGGGATTGCGCAACCGGCGCATCCTCCATGAGGCGCAGGATCCGGAGACGGCGGTGATCTTCCTCGACGTTGTGATCGGCTACGGCTCCCATGCGGATCCCGCCGGCGAGGCCGTGAAGGCCATCAAGGAAGCGCAGGCCATCGCCCGTGATGCGGGGCGGGAGCTCCTCTTTATCGCCTCGGTGTGCGGCACGGCGGACGATCCTCAGGATTTGGGGCTGCAGGAGGCGAAGCTTGAGGCCGCCGGGGTCATGGTCTTGCCGACGAACGCGGCCGCGACGCGCCTGGCGGGACACGTTCTGGATTTTTGATTGGTGATTTTAGATTTTGGATGGGTTATGGACATAGCTGGAAGACATCTGGCCATTATCCAGGACATCATCGCTGAAGTGCTGAAAGACATCCCTTGCACGGTGTACTTGTTCGGGTCGCGGGCGACGGGCCAGGCGCAGAGGACCTCGGATGTGGACATTGCCGTGCTTTCCGAGCATGATGTCAGCGCGCGTTTGAGCCTGTTCCGCGAGCGCCTAGAGCAATCGAACCTCCCTTACGCGGTGGACGTGGTAGATCTCCATGTCGCAGCCGCTCCCTTTGTGGCGCGGGTCCAGCAGGAGGGAAAGGTGCTATGGAAAAGCTGAGCCTGGCTTTACACTCCGCCGCGAAGGCGATGGCGACGTTGGATGAAGCGATTCAACTCCCCTTTTCCGTTATCGTGCGGGATGCTGCCATTCAACGCTTCGAGTACACATTCGAAGCGCTGTGGAAAGCGCTTAAGGTGTATTTGCAAGAGCGGGAGGGTGTGCTGTGCGCTTCACCCAAGGGCTGTTTCCGGCAAGCTTTTCAATCGGGATTGCTCACGTTAGAAGAAGTTGAACGGTGTTTGGTGATGACGGATGACCGGAATTTGACGTCGCACACTTACATCGAGGAGATTGCTGAGGCGCTTTATCGGAAATTGCCGGATTATGTCCAGGTGATGCATGTGCTATTGAAAAATCTGCAGGACTGATTTTGGATGGGCAGCATGGATGAGGCGGCGTTTAAGGCGCGGACAAAACAGTTGGCGCTGCGGGTGATTCGGATGGTGGCGACTCTGCCAAAGGATGAGGCCGCAGATGTCATGGGGCGGCAGATTTTGCGCTCGGCTACGGCGGTGGGCGCAAATTATCGGGCAGCGTGCCGAGCGAAGTCTACGGCGGATATGATCGCCAAACTCAGCATCGTTGAGGAAGAAGCGGACGAAACGCTTTACTGGCTTGAATTGTTCGTCGAGAGCGGTCTGATCTCCGAATCGCTCCTGTCGTCATTGATGCAGGAAACCAATGAAATTGTTGCTATGGTCGTCTCTTCCATCAAAACCCTACGACAGAACCAGCGTCAGGACCAGGCTCTGGCTCCAAAATCCAAAATCTAAAATCCAAAACCCAAAATCTAAAATCTAAAATCCAAAATTGAATATGGGGGTGATTCTATGGCCATTCAAGACATATTCGGTCAGCCGCTCAAGGCGGTGAATGTGGGGCTGGAGAGTTTTGCGGAGAGTCTCAGGGATCAGGGGGTTGCCGTTCAGCATGTGGACTGGCGTCCGCCGCTGGAGGGCTATGTGGAGTTGACGCACACGGCGGCGGGCGCGGAGATTGACGCCATCAACGCTGAGGCGGTCGAGCGCATCCGCAAGGGACGCCCGCTCCTGGTGGGGATGGGCGTGGCCCGGGACGTGATCCCCGGCATGGGCGAGCGGATGATCTTGCACGCGGGACCTCCGATCACCTGGGAGCGCATGTGCGGCCCGATGCGCGGCGCGGTGATGGGGGCGGCGGTCTACGAGGGCTGGGCGAAGACGTATGTGGAAGCGGCGGAGATGGCGGCAGCGGGGGAGTTCACGTTTGACCCCTGTCATCACCATCATGCCGTCGGGCCAATGGCGGGAATCATCTCGCCTTCGATGCCGGTGTTCCTCATCAAGAATGAGACGTTTGGCAATGTGACCTATGCCACGCAGAACGAGGGGTTGGGCAAGGTGTTGCGCTATGGCGCGTATGGCGATGCGGTCCTGGAGCGGCTCAAGTGGATGGAGACGGAGCTCTACCCGGCGCTGGTACGCGCGCTGGAGGTGACCGGTCCGATTGATTTGCGGAGCGTCATCGCGCAGGCGTTGCACATGGGCGATGAGGCCCACAACCGCAATCGCGCCGCGACTTCGCTGGTGATCCGGCAGCTGATGACGGCCATCGTCCAGACCTCGCGTACCGAAACCGCGATCGCGGTGTTAAAGTTCATGGACGGCAATGATCACTTCTTCCTGAACCTCTCCATGCCGGCGATGAAATCCATGCTGGAAGTGGTCGAGGGCACGGAGGGCTGCACGTTGGTCACCGTCATGGCGCGCAATGGGACGGATTTCGGCATCCGCGTGGCCAGTATGCCGGAGCGGTGGTTCACGGCGCCGGCGCCCCTCGTTGACGGCCTGTGGCTGCCGGGGTTCTCGGAGAAGGACGCGAACCCTGACATCGGCGATTCCAGCATCACGGAGACGGGCGGATTGGGCGGATTTGCGATGGCAGCGGCGCCGGCGATTGTGCGCTTCGTGGGCGGCACGTCCGCGCTGGCGTTGAGCGTCACCCAGGACATGTACCAGATCACCGCGGGCGAGCACGAGTTCTTCACCGTGCCGGTGCTTGACTTCCGTGGGACGCCGTTGGGCATTGATGTCCGCAAGGTCATGGCGACGGGGATCCTGCCCTTCATCAATACGGGCATCGCCCACAAAGAGCCGGGCGTGGGCATGGTAGGCGCCGGCCTCACCCGCGCTCCCAAGCAGTGTTTCGAGCAGGCGTTCAAGGCGTTGAGAGAGCAGCTGGGGAGCCAGGAGTAGGGGAGTAGGGAGCAGTCTTTCTCGCTTCTCGCTTCTCACTTTTCACCGTTCATCCATTACTATACAGGAGGTTTCGCTATGAAGTTGCTGGATTTGACCATTCCCCTCGGTATTGCCACGCCCCCGTGGCCGACCTATGAGCCGCTGCAGGTGAAGTATTTCAAGCGGCTGGCGCCCAACGGCGCGAATGGGCAGCTGTTGACCCACTCGAACCATTTGGGCACGCACCTCGACGGTGAGATTCACTTCTACACCGCCGGTAAGGACATGGCCGATTTGCAGATGGACTTCCTCGTCCACGATGCCGCTGTAGTGGATCTGTCGGACGTCGTGGCGGACTATGACATCTACACGTCGGAGATGATTGAGGACAAGGTGGAGGTGAAGGAGGGCGACATTCTCATCATCCACACTGGCTTCCATCACTTCGGTTGGGACATGCCCACGGCGGATGAAATCCGCTACATGGTGCAGCATCCCGGTCCCGACCGCGAGTTTGCCGACTGGGCCAAGCGGAAGAAGCTGCGCTGGATCGGCGTGGACTGCGGCAGCGCGGATCACCCGATGAACACGATCATCCGGCAGTGGATGCCCCGCCAGGCCAGGCAGGCAGACCTGCATTTCCAGAAGAAGTATGGCGGTGGCCTGGCCGACATCTTCGACGACACGAAGTATCAGCTGATGCACATTGAGATGTTCCCTTACGGCATCATCCACGCGGAGTGCCTCGGCGGCGACCTCGACCTGCTCCTGAACCGGCGCGTGCAGATTGGCTTCTTCCCCTGGCGCTTTGTGGAGGGCGAATCGAGCATCGGGCGCTGCGTGGCCTTTGTGGAGGATGACGAATACGCTGACCTGATGGCGAAGAAGGCGCAATTGCCCAAGACCAAGTTCGGGGATGCGTATAACCCGCAGCACGTCGAAAGCCTCAATGCGCAGGTAAAGGCTCGGGAATAGGAACTGGGTGAAAGGAGATTTGCATGGCTGTAGATATGGAATTGGAACTGATGTTGCGTCCGCCCTCCTTGCCGATGGCCCCGTATCCGCCAAAAGTGATTACGCTGGCCAACGGCAAGAAGATGGTCGTGCGTGAAGCGCACCGGGAGGACGTTCCGACGTTGTTGAAAGCGGTGCACCCAACGCTCTTCATCCACAAGGATTTCTACGACGTCGTCGGCGCACGGCTTTACTCGGAGCTGCTGGGCATGTATACCTATCGCACGGCGAACGAGTTCTGTCTGGTCGGGCAGATTGACGGCTATCTGGTCGGCATGGTCAACAGCCGGATGTACAGCGCGAAAACCGGCATGAGCCTGCACACGCTCGCCATTGACCGGGGGCTGCGCGTGGGGGCGCACCTCTTTGCCGCGAAGATGGAGCATCACATCGAGTACCTGGGCCAGGAAGAAGTGCTCATCGTGGCTGAAAGCCCCATCGGTTTTCGGCGCTGGATGCTCGAGTATGGGTTGGAGCCGACGGACATCCCGCATGAGCTTGGTGGGGCCCTGTCGTATCGCCTCACCCGCAAGCTGTACTTCGAGACGAAGCCGCGCCTCGTGGTGGGAGATCGCCCGGTGCCGCCCGAGCTGCTCGAAGTGGCGCAGCGGGAGATCATCATCGCCAGTGAAGCGGAGACCCGTGAGAAAATTGCCGGGCTGAAGGGGAGGTAGGAGATGCGTGACGTAGCCATTATCGGCGTGGGGATGATTCCCTTCGGACGCCGCGATGAAGATACTTTGGTGGATATGCTGGCCTATGCCTCGCTGAAAGCCCTGGACGACGCGGGTGTGGAGGCCGTGGATGCCGTCTATGTCGCCAACATGGGCAGCGGCATCTTGCAGCATCAGACGGCAGTGGCGAGCGCGTTGGTGGATCGGCTGAGCCTGTTGCCGGCCGCCGCCGATCTGGTGGAGAACGGCCCGGCTTCGGGCGGCTCGGCGATCAAGAATGGCGTGCTCGCCGTGGCCTCCGGCTACTACGATGTGGTGTTGGTGGCCGGCGGTGAGAAGATGCGCGAAGTCACCGGCTGGCGCGCGACGGACTTCGTCGCTACACTCACGCACCCCGAGGTGGAGTACCCTTACGGCATCACCTTGCCGGGCATGGCGGGGATGTTCACGCAGCTCTACATGGAGAAGTATGGCGTCACCCGCGAGATGCTGGTGGAAGTCTCCCTCAAGAACCAGCACATGGGCGCGCTCAACCCCTATGCGCACGTGGAGATGCTCATCACCAAAGAGGGCATCCTGGATAGTCCTCATGCGGTGGTCAACAATCCGCCGGCGGCGACGCCCCTGCATCTGTACGACTTGTGCCCGGTGAGCGACGGCGCTGCGGCGGTCATCCTCTGCCCGTTGGAGCGCGTCAAAGAGCTCAGCAAGAACGTGCCGGTGATTGTGGCCGGCTTCGGGCAGGCGACGGACACGCACACGCTGGCCGAGCGCGACGATCCTACCGACCTCAAGGCGGTGACGCTGGCGGCGCAGCAGGCCTTTGAGCGGGCCAAGATGAAGCCGGAGGACATCAGCGTGGCGGAGCTGCACGACGCCTTCACGATTTTGGAGATTGCCGAGAGCGAACACGTCGGCTTCTTCAAGAAGGGCGAGGGCGGCAAGGCCGTGTTGGAGGGGAAGACGCGCCTGGGCGGACAGATTCCCATCAACATGTCTGGCGGCTTGAAGGCGCGCGGGCACCCCGTCGGCGCGACGGGCGTGGCGCAGGTGGTGGAGCTCACCTGGCAACTGCGGCACGAGCTGCCCAAGGAGCGGCAGGTCAAGGGCGCGAAAGCCGGGTTCAGCATCAACTTCGGCGGCTTTGGCAACAACGTTGTGGCCTTCGTTCTGAAGCGAGGAGAGAAGTAAAAAATCAGCAAATCAAGAAATCAGC
>JAGPHL010000001.1:0-38584 GCA_018055515.1 Anaerolineae bacterium | reverse complement strand
AGAGTTTGAGGAAATGGAGCGGTTAAGCAACTATGAGGCTTGGGCAGCCACAGTGCCGGAGCAGATCACCAGAGAAGAGGTGTGGAAATTCTTCGGCTACCGCAAAGCCTTATTTGCTTACGATGTGTGCTGGCAGGATTGTGAACAATTGTTGATGCACCCTTTGAAGAAATCCGTGGCACAACAGCTCATTCGCAGTGCGGGTTCGGTCGCGGCAAACATCGAGGAAGGTTCAGGGCGTGGGTATGGCCGGGACCGGCTGTACTTTTTGCGAATTGCGCTCGGCTCAGCTCGCGAGAGCAAAGGGTGGTACTATCGCGCAAAAGCCCTGCTAAAACCGGAGGTGCTTGACCATCGCCTGAACTTGTTCAGCGAGATCATCGCGTTGCTGACCACCGAAATTCAGGCTTCAAGCGCTAGACTTCGCTGAGCTCTCTGTGATTTGCAGATTTGCAGATTTTCAGATTTACTACTGGAAAACTTGAAACGGAGAAACCTATGAGTGACATTCAGATAGTAGCTTACAAGTGCAAGAAGTGCGGGCGCATTCACTACCCCAAACACGAGCGTTGCCTGACCTGCAAGCAGCGTGAGTTTGATGAAATTCATCCCGAGGGCGACGTGAAGCTGCTGACGTACACGCAGATCTTCAATCTGCCGTGGGGCTTCGACGAACGCTTCCTCTACATTGGCGTGGGGCAGTTTGAAAACGGTGTGAAGGCCATGGGGCAGATTGACGCGCCCGATGGCGCTGATCTGCGGCCGGGTATGACCCTCAAGGCCGAGTGGCGACCGGTGCGTTACGTCTTCGGCGAGCCCGTTTACGGGTTGAAATTCAAGCCGTTGAGCTGACCCGATTGGGAAGTGCGAGGCGAGAAGTGAGAAGGATCCTTTCTCGCCTCTCACTCTATCGTGTTCTATCGTGTAAGGAGGTATGGATATAGAAAATAACTGCGAATCATCTGCCATTTTCTGGTTTTTTGCATTTCATTCCCTATCTAGTTTTTGAGGAGAAATTCGTATGGCCAAGAAACCTGAGACTGAAGCGAAAATCATGGGCTACATGCCCGAGGATGTCCCCGGTTGGGGCGCCATGTTGAGCCTCGGCTTCCAGCAAGTGCTGACGATGTTCCCCGCAACGGTGCTGGTCGCGATCCTCACTAAGTTCGATGTTGGCGTCACGCTTTTTGCTTCTGGGTTGGGCACGATCATTGCCCTGTTGGTCGCCAAGCGCAAGATTCCTCTCTACTATGGTTCCTCTTTCAGCTACATCACGGTGGTCATTACGGTGATGTCCAAGTACGCGCCCGCCTGTTTCAACGATCCCACGACGGTGTACTGCCCCGATGGCGTGCGCCTGGCGCAGGTCGGCATCGTCTGCACGGGCCTGTTCAACATTCTGTTTGGCCTGTTGATTCAGCGCATCGGCAAGGAGCGGTTGGACAAGGCCCTGCCGCCGATCGTGACGGGCAACGTGGCGATCGTCATTGGCCTGGCGCTGGCGGGTTCGGCCCTCAACATGGCTTCGGCCAACTGGGGCGTGGCGTTCATCACCCTGATCCTCACCATCGCTTTCTCCGTTTACTTGCAGGGTAAGGGGCTGCTGGGGATGTTGCCCATCCTCCTCGGCGCCGTCGCGGGATATATCATCTCGCTCATCTTTGGCATTGTGGACTTCTCCCCTGTGGGTAAGGCGGCCTGGCTTCGGGTGCCGAATTTCACCTTCCCGGCTTTTGGGGACGGACGGGCCTGGGGCATGGCGATCAGCGTGGCCTTGATCGCTATCGCTACCATTCCGGAGTCTACCGCGCACCTGTATCAGATGAGCCTCTACATTGACCAGCTGGCGAAGGACCTCAAGCGCAAGCCGGTGGAGATCAAGAAGCTCATCGGCCTGAACCTGGTGGCGGATGGCTGCAATGACATGCTCAACGGTTTGCTCGGCGGGTGCGCGGGCACCAACTACGGTGAGAACAACTCGCTTATGGCGATCACCCGCAACTACTCCGTGGCGGTCTTGATGGCAGCCGGCGCCATCGCGATGGCGTTGGGCTTCATCGGCAAGCTGGCCGCGCTGGTGAACACCATTCCTACTGCCGTGACCGGCGGCCTGGCGATCTACCTCTTCGGCGTGATCGGCAAGCAGGGTATTGCGTTGCTCCAGAGTGAGAAGGTCAACCTCTTTGACCCGAAGAACCTGGCCATCGGTGCTGTGATCCTGGTCCTGGGTATCGGCGGCAACCTGGCGCTGCCGAATGGGCTGTTCCCGTTTAAGGTCCCAATCCTGTTCCCGGATGGCATTCCGGCGATCGTTTTCGCGGCCATTGTCGGCATTTTGCTCAACGCGCTGTTCCTCATCCTTCCGCCGTCAAAGTTTGGCGTCCAAGAACGCGCGAATATCGAGTTTTAATAGCTGTTAGCCCTTGAGGGCGCAGTAAATGAGCTGCAGAGGGCGCAGAAAACGCAGAGGTTGAAGCGAAAGATCTCTGTGACTTCTGTGTCCTCTGTGGCTTCCACAAAGGAGTGTGCTATGCGACCATTCGACTATTACCGACCTGAAGTTTTCGAGGAAGCCTTCCGCTGGTTGCTCCTACCCGAGAAGAAGGTGTTGCCGCTGGCAGGCGCGACGGATCTGATTCCCATGGTCCGTGACGGTCTGTGGCAGCCCGATGTGGTGGTGGACATCAAGGGATTGCCCGGCATGGGTGATATCGTGGTGACGGAGGAGGGGCTGCGCGTGGGCGCGGCGGTGCGGATGACGGAGCTCATCCATCACCCGCTGGTGAACAGCACGCCCTGGAATCTGTTGGCGCAGGCGGCGGCGGCGATGGGTAACGAGCAGATCCGCAATCGTGCCACTCTCGGCGGCAATCTGTGTACGGCCTCGCCCGCAGCGGATTCGGCGCCGGCGCTGTTGGTGATGGAAGCTCTGGCGTTGATTCGCGGCCCCGAGGGCGAGCGGCGTGTGCCCATCGCGTCCTTTTTCGTCGGCCCGCGCAAGACGGTACTCCAAAAAGGCGAACTGTTGGTGGGGGTGCTCATCCCCGCGTTACCGGAAGGGACAGCGGGGACCTATGTGAAGTTGAGCCGTCGCAAGGCAGGCGATCTGGCCATTGTGGGGGTGGCGGCGCTGGCGTCTCCCCGGAATGGCGGTTATGAGTGGCGTCTGGCGCTGGGCGCCGTCGCGCCCACGCCCATCCGCGCGCCGGAGGCCGAGGCCGCGCTCAATGCCGGGCATGACGCCGCCGCTATCGAGCGGGCGATGCACTGTGCGTTTGACGCTTGCTGCCCGATTGACGACGTCCGCGCCAGCGCCGCGTATCGCCAGGCCATGGTGGGACGCATCACCCGGCGGGCGATTGAGGGCGTGCTGGAGAGATTAGCGTAATGCGACTCGCGCGCTGCGTAAGAATTTGCAAGCACTGCGCATGACGCATGACGCATTACGAAGTACGCATCAGTGAGGAGCAAACCATGCTACATGAAATTACTTTGAATATCAACGGTGAACCCTATCCCGTCATCGTGAAATCCCATTATACGCTGGCGCGCGTGCTGCGTGAGCAGCTGGGGTTGACCGGCACGAAAATCGGTTGCGAGAATGGGGAATGCGGCGCCTGCACAGTGTTGCTCGATGGGGCGCCGGTCAATTCTTGCCTGGTCCTGGCGGTCGAGGCTGAGGGGCATGAGATCGAGACGGTGGAGGGCCTCAGCCGGGGCGGCGACCTGCATCCCCTGCAGAAAGCCTTCATCGAGCACAACGCTATTCAGTGCGGCTTTTGCACGCCGGGGATGCTGATGTCGTCGAAGGCGCTGCTGGCGCGCAACCCGCATCCTACGGAGGAGGAGGTCCGCGAGGCGCTGGTGGGCAATCTCTGCCGCTGCACCGGCTATGTGCGGATTGTGGATGCGGTGCTGGAGGTTGGAAGCCCGGTGTTGGAAGCTGAAAGCTAGAGGCTGGAAGCTGGAGGCTGGATGCTGGAAGAACGAGTAGTCAGCGACGCGCAGCAAGGTGGAGATAGAAGGCCCCTGCGGACCCGTGACCGACTGGCAACCCGTCGCAAGTTCTCTAATCTGGAGAGTATAGAGCATGATGATTATGAATGAACAAACTTCAAATCCTGTTGGTAAAAGCGTCCCGCGCGTGGATGCGTTTGAGAAAGTGACCGGCGCCGCAAAGTATGTGGATGACATGAACTTCGGGCCGGCATTGCTGTACGGCAAGATCGTGCACAGCCCCATAGCCCACGCGCTGATCAAAAAGATTGATGTGAGCAAAGCCCTGGCCCTCCCCGGCGTGAAGGCGGTGGTCACCGGTCAGGACAATCCCACGCGGCTGGGGCTGTATCTCAAGGACCGCTTCATCTTCGCCTATGACCGGGTGCGGTATGTCGGCGAGTCGGTCGCCGGCGTGATCGCCGTCAGCGAGGAGATTGCAGAGCAGGCGGCGAAGCTCGTCGAGGTCGAATACGAGGCGCTGCCGCCGGTTTTCGATCCCTATGCGGGCGCACAGCCCGACGCGCCGCTCCTCCACCCGGACCTGGGGCAATATGAGGTCGTCAACTTCATCTTCCCTGAACCCGGCACCAACATCTCCGAACATTTCAAATTGCGCAAGGGTCAGGTGAGTGACGCCGGCGTCTCTGAGGAAGTCTGGGCGCAGTGTGCGGCGATCGTTGAAGACACATACACCCTGCCGCAGATCCAGCACGCCCCCATCGAGACGCATGTGGCGGTGGCGCAATGGAATCCCGATGGGCAGGTGACGTTGTGGTCGGCGTCACAATCGCCGTTCGCACAGCGCGATCTGGTGGCGCAAAGCCTGGGCATCCCGCACGGCAATCTGCGCGTGATTTCACCCTACATTGGCGGCGGTTTCGGCGGTAAGGCCGGCATCTCCATCGAGGCCAATGTGGTGCTCATGGCGAAAGCGGTGCCGGGGCATCCCGTCAAAGTGCGGATGAGCCGTGAGGAAGAGTTCGTCGCCACCAACGTGCGCCAGAGCCTCGTGGGCAAGTACAAGATCGGGTGCGACAAGGACGGCAACCTGCTGGCGATGGAGCTCGCCTACTACTTCGGCGGGGGCGCGTACAACGACTACGGCGTGAATATCGCCCGCGCCGCAGGCTATTCCTGCACTGGTCCCTATGATGTCCCCAACGTCAAGGGGGATTCCTACTGCGTCTACACCAATCATCCCATCGGCTCGGCGATGCGCGGCTTCGGGATGCCGGAAATCCACTGGGGCCTGGAGCAGATGCTGGATCGGCTCGCCGAAGCCATCGGCAGGGACCCGGCGGACTTCAAACGGCAGAACTGCATCCGCCCTGGCGATGTGATTCTCACCGGCATGATCATGCCGAACGTGGATCTGCCGCAGTGCATTGACCGGGTGAAGGCTGCCATCGGGTGGGGGCAGGTGAGCGCCCCTTCCGCCCCGCACAAACGCCGGGGCAAGGGCCTGGCGATCATGTGGAAGGCGCCGGCCATGCCGCCCAATCCCGGTAGCTCGGCGATTGTCCGCTTCAACGAGGACGCCACGCTCAACGTCTATGTCTCCGGGCAGGAGATCGGACAGGGCGCCTTCACGGTCGCGGCGCAGATGGCGGCGGAAGCGCTGGGCATTCCCTTCGAGTGGGTGCGCGTCTCGGCTAATCCCGTGGACACCAAATACAGCCCTTACGAATGGCAGACCGTGGCGAGCCGCCTGACCTGGTCCATGGGCAACGCGGTGAAGGCGGCGGCGGAACATGCGCGCGCGCAGATTCTTGACATCGTCGCCAAATACTGGAACGAAGACCCGGCGGACCTGGACATCAGAAACGGCGTGGTGATCTCCTATAAATCGGAGCGGGAACAGCCGCTTCAAAAGATGGTGGTCTATGGCCTGCCGAACGAGAATTTCGAGGGGTGGCAGGGCGGGCCGATCGTCGGCACGGGGAAGTTCATGCCCACTTACGTGACCGGCCTGGATCCGGAGACCGGCCAGGGCGCGCGGGCCGTCGTCCACTACACCGTGGGGGCGCAGGCGGTCGAGCTGGAAGTAGACACTGAGACCGGGCAGATTGAGGTCCTCAAGATCGCGAGCGCCTACGACGTGGGCAAGGCCATCAACCCCGACCTGGTGCTGACCCAGATCGAGGGAGGCGCTGTGCACGGCCTGAGTTCTGCCTTCGAGGGCATGTTCTTCGACGAGCACGGGCGGCTGCGCAACCCCAGTTTCGTGGACTACAAGATCGCGACCGCGCTGGATGCGCCGCGCGAAATCCATGGCGACATCGTGGAGACGCCGCTGGAGGATGGTCCGTGGGGCGCGCGCGGCGTCGGTGAGCACGTGATGGTGCAGACGGCGCCGGCTATCGCCAACGCCCTGTACAATGCGTTGGGCGTGCGCTTCAATCACCTGCCCCTCTCGGCGGAAAAGGTTTACCTGGCACTTCACGGGGACGAGGACCTGGCGTGCAAGGCATGATGGGGAAGCGCCGGGCACATTTCGCCACGTTGATCGCTGTGCTGGTTCGTGAGACCCCCGACGCCCCTGCGCCGGGGGTCACATTTTACGGGCGTTGGTGATCCTGGCGGTGGAAATTGTGCTTGCTCTCCTGCGGCGTTAGCGGATTATGTTAGTTTTTGGTGAGTGTCACACGCTCTTAACACAACAGTTATCCTATTGCTTCCCCTTTTCTATGGTATAATTTGGTAAGAAAGCTCTCAGGGTGTATAATCGGGATGACTTCCAGTGAGAGGGACGATATGGGCGCAAAGATTCTGTATGTGGAAGATAACCCGGACAATCGTTTGTTGGTGCGCCGCATTCTCATGATTGAGGGATACACCGTCATCGAGGCAGCCAACGCTTTTCAGGGTCTTGAGGTTGCACAGCGTGAGATTCCCGATCTCATTCTGGTGGACATGAATCTGCCGGAGATGGACGGGTATGCGTTGACGCGGCGCCTGCGGGAGATCCCTGAACTGCGCCAGGTGCCTATTGTGGCCATGACGGCCAACGTCATGCACGGGGACCGTGAGAAAACTCTGGCGGCGGGCTGTAGCGGTTATATCCCCAAACCCATTGATGTGGACTTGCTGCCTGAGCAAATCGCACGTTTCCTGCACCTGGAGAGTTATGATGAAGGGTAAGCCCAAACAACCATGGGACGCGGTTATCCTGATCGTCGAGGATAACTTCAACAATTTCCTGCTGATGACGCGCTTGCTGGCTTTCCTGGGGGTCAAAAAATGCGAATGGAAAGCCTCTGGTTGGAAAGTGCTGGAGTTCGCCGAGACCCTGGGGGAAATTGACCTCATTTTGATGGATTTGATGCTCCCCGATGCTGACGGCTTCGAGTCGTTGGCCTCCTTACGCGCTCATCCCCAGCTCAAGAATGTGCCCATTGTAGCGGTCACTGCCAACACCGCCCAGCCTTTTGTGGACCGTGCCCGGCAGGTGGGTTTCGATGGTTTTATTGGCAAGCCTCTGGATCCCGACCGCTTCCCTGAGCAGGTTCGCCGGATTTTAGCGGGTGAGGAGGTATGGGAACCGGAGTAAAAGCGTTTGCACCACCGGGTTCTCCCTCATCTTCAACGTCCTCTGCGCCTCAGGCGACGTTCACAGCTGCTACCGCGCGGGCGTTGCCTACGACTGGCATGCGCGGCGGTTTGGGACGGACGCTGTTGACGGCTTTTTTAGCGCTGACGATTGTGCCTTTCGCCCTGATTGGCTGGTATATTGTGGCTCAGAACCGCATCAGCCTGCAGCAAGAAGCCACCAACAAACTGCAGTTAATTGCTACCTTAAAAGCTGAAAATCTGGAATCGTGGTTGCAGGCTCGGGCGCTGCTGTTCCGTTCTGCCCTCGAGGCGACGGGAGACGCGGGTCTTGCTGGCGTCTCGAGTGATTTCTGGCCTGCCGTCCAGCGCAAGATGCCGGAACTACAGGGCGCTTTGTGGTCGCACGACGCGGAGCAACAGGTGTGGGGGGAGTGCACCTTGCCTGAGCCGCTGGCCACTGCCCCTTGTGAGTCCTTCACGGCGGCGCCGGAGGGGCGCGCTGGAGCGCCGGTCGCTATTGCTTTTCCCGAGGCCGCAGAAGTGCTCGTGCTCTGTTTTGACCCCGCTGTGCTGAGGCGGAACCTGCAGCTGGATGTAGCTCTGGGACAGACGGGGCGCGTGTATCTGGTGCAGGGGGATCACGTCTGGCTGGGGGATCAGACCACCGCGTCGGCGACGGCTTTGCCTGAAGGCAGCTGCGTCGCGCTGGCCGGTGCAGCGGCGACAAGCGCCTGGTATGCCAACGCGGCGGAGGTCCCCGTTGTGGGCGCCTATTCCCCGCTTGCCGGGGCGGATGTGGGGATTTTGGTCGAGCAGGAGCAGAGCGAGGTCCTGGCTCCTACGGAGCTCATCGAGACGACGGTGATCAGTGGTTTGCTCTCCGTGGTGCTGCTGACGACGGTGATTTCGGCGCTCGTGATTCGTCAGATCACTCGTCCGGTCATCCGGCTCACCGAGTCGGCGCTGGAGATGGCGGCGGGTAACCTCGATCAGCACGTGCCGGTGGCGTCCCGCGATGAGATCGGCATTCTCACGTATGTCTTCAACCAGATGGCGGGCGAGCTCAAATCGCTCTACGAGGATCTGGAAGCCAAAGTCGTCGCCCGCACTGAATTATTGCAGAAGGCCAACTATCAGATCCAACGCCGCGCGATCCAGTTGGAGGCCAGCCTGGAAGTGAGCCAGGCGGTGACGTCTATTCGAGATCCCCAGGCCCTGCTGGAGCGGGTGGCGGATCGTATCCGTGATTGTTTTTCCTACGTCTCCGTCGCGGTGTACCTGGTGGAGCCGGGGGGGGCGGAAGCGCATCTGCACGCCGTCAGTCCTGCAGGCATCCAATGGCCGGAAATCGTGCATGCTGGCGATGGCACAGTGATCGGGCGAGCCTTGCGGAAGAGCAGCTCGCAGGTCATCCATGAGCCCCTCGATGGAGAGGAGCCGGAATGGAATCGCCGCATCACTTCGTATGTCAGCACGCCGTTGCAGATGGAGCGGCGGGTGTTGGGGGTGTTGGCCGTTCGTAACTCCGGGTACGAGAGCCTGCAGGAGGACGACGTTAAGGTGCTCGAGCACCTGGCGAATCAGGTCGCCATTGCTCTGGAGAATGCCCGCGCTTATGAACGCGAACGTCTGGCGGCGCAGCAACTCGAAGACAACGAGGCTTTCAAGGCGCGCTTTCTGGCGAATATGTCGCATGAGCTCCGCGGCCCGCTCAACTCCATTCTGGGATTTTCCCGGCTGATGTTGAAGGGCTTCGATGGGCCGTTGACTGAGGAGCAAGCCGCTGACCTGCAACGCATTCACAGCAACAGCCAGCAGCTGTTGGACCTTATCAACGATATTCTGACCATTTCTGAGATTCAGGCAGGATTGTTGGATCTTCGCTACCAGGTTGTGGACTTGCGGGAGTTGCTCCTCAGCGTGTTGCCGACAGCGAGCGCCATGATTCGGAGCCATGACGTGCAGCTGGTCCATGAAATCTCGCCGCAACTGGCGCCTATCCGTGGCGATCCCGACCGCATCCGACAAGTCTTATTGCATTTGCTTTCCAATGCGGCCAAATTCACCAGACGGGGGGAGATCGGCATCCGCGCCTGGTCTGATGATGAGATGAGTTACGTGAGCGTCCGTGACACCGGGATGGGGATTTATCCCCAGGACCGTGAACGGATCTTCTCCGGTTTTGAAAAAGCGCATGTCCCGGCGGCGAATCCGGCGGGTGAAGGAGACGTCACAGAGGAGGCCGCGCAACCCGCGGGGGCGGGCCTGGGATTGGCCTTGTGCAAGGAGTTCGTCGAGCTCCATGGGGGGCAGATCTGGCTGGACAGCGAAGTTGGCAAGGGCAGTACCTTCACGTTTTCACTGCCCGTGGCGGAAACAAAAGACGCTAGAGGTCGCGAAATACACCGGGAATTTTGAGATTGCTGGAACAGGTTGAGCCGTCACGTGCGAAGGTGTGAAGGTGCGAAGGTGCGAACGTGAGTGACTCGCCGATTCGCTATTTTCGAGGGAGACGCCATGTGCTGGCGCACATCATTCAAAAATGATAATGTGCGGTCATAGTTCAGTCTGGCATCAGGTAGCTCGACGGCGATGGATGAACCTTTGTAAGCTGTAGCTTTTGCCCCTCCCCCAGCCCCCTCCCCAACGGTGCCTGTGCCCTTGGGGAGGGGGAGAAAAAATAAGGGGGTTTTGCAGGCGGGCTACGCCCGCCTGCAAAACCCCACAAAAAAAAGTTTCCCTTCCCCCCGCGTGCGCGGGGGGAAGGGGCCAGGGGATAGGGGGCAAAAGCTGATTCTCAATCTTCAGCAGTCGCCAGGAAATCTTCCGTTTTTTAGTCAGTGGCTGAACAGTTACCATGTGAGCTATAACCCGTGAGCAGAGGCTGCGACAGCTCTCTTCTCACTGCTCTCTATTTTCGAAGGAGCGCCATGCAGAGTGGGGAACAGCTAAAATCGCGACCGCAGGAGGATGCGGAGAACTCGCAGGTAGCCATTGCGGAAGTTACCTTGCAGGAAGTCCAACGCTGGCGAGCGCAGTTGGCGCACGGCCTGTTGGTGGCCGCTGCGATCGTCGGCCCGCTGGCGCTGGCCTTCAGCGCTTATGGCGTTTATTTGCGGGGGTATTTCACCCTGATAGTCGCCTATGGTGTGGCTTACCTGTTGGTGTTGGTCCTGGTCTTCTGGCGCAAAGTGCCCTATGCCCTCCAGGTAGGGGGGATTTTGCTGCTGCTCTACGTGCTGGGTCTAGCGGACCTGCTGGTTTTTGGCTGGAAGGAAGACGCCCGCCTGTTCTTCATGGCGTTGGCGTTGCTGACCTCCCTGTTCTACGGCGTCCCGCAGGGTTTTGCAGCGCTGGCATTGAGCAGCCTCACACTTCTCACGGTGGGCATGTTGGGGGTGAGGGGAGTCTGGCCGTTGCCGCCGCTCAACGATCCCATGCTCGTCGGCCCGGTGCCGGTCTCGTTGGTGAGCGACATCGTCTCGCTGGCGTTGCTCAGCACCATGCTCATCGTGATCCAGCGTTATCTCGTGCCCCGTTTCACCGCCGCGATGACCGCGGTGCGTGAGCGGGTGGCCGCAGTGGAGCGCGAAAAGGCTGAGGTCAATGCCCGTTCGCAAAACCTCCAGCAGGTGAATTACGCTCTGCAGCGGCGTGTCTTTCTGCTCGAAGGCGCCCTGGATTTTGCCTCTGAGACGAGCTCCTTGCTCGATCTGGTGCCCTTATTGAGCCGCGCCGTCGAGGTCTGCGCCAGGATTTTTGAGCTGCATCACGTCGGCCTTTATCTGCCGGACGAGGAGGGCCAGGCGTTAGTCCTGCGGGCGTCTTCGTCGGAGGCGGGCCGGCGTCTGATGCAGGAGGCCTTCCGGATGCCCGTGCGCGGCACGCTTCTGGGGGAAGTGTGGCAGCAGGGACGTTCGCGGATTTTCGCTGCCCATGATCCCCTGGAGCCCTGGCGTTTACGGGAGGCGCGTTCGATGGCCTTGCTGCCCTTGCGGCACGGCGAGCGCACGCTGGGGGTGTTGGATTTACAGAGCCTCGAGGCTGATTTCTTCGACGTGGATGAGCTGCAGGTGCTGGATTTGGCGGCGGGGCTGCTGGCGACGGCGCTCGCCAATGCCTCCCGTGTGCGCGATCAGGCCGCGATTCTGGAGGCCACCAGTCCCTTCTACAGATTAGTGCAGCGTTTTGCCCAGGCCCGCACCGAGGAGGAAGTCTACGCCGCCATTCTGGAGACCGTGCAGGAGACTTTCCCCCACCGGGCTTTTCTCCTGATTCCGTCTGAGGACGGCGCTTACGCGACGCTGACGGCGGAGCTCCGCGGCGAACACCTCCGTTTCCCTGGCCTGCAGTTCCCCTGGGCGCGCTGGTTTGCGGAGGAGGCGTTGATCCCGGGAGTCTTGCAGGCGGAGAAGCCGCTGCTGGTCACTGATGTCGCCGCGCCTGAAGCGTCGGGGTGGAAGACCGACGATCTCAACGCCCTGGCGCGCCTGGCGACGCAGGGGCAATTGCGGAGCCTGGCCTGGGTGCCTTTTCACGAGGAGGGGCGCCTGCTTGGCATTCTGGGGGTCCTCTTCAACACCTTGCATCCCTTCGAACCGACTGAAGCCCTGCTGTACGAACAGCTGCTGGAACTGGCAAGCGCCGCCTTACAGCGCTTGCGGATGGTGCGCTCCGCTCGACAGCGGGTGGAAATGGAACAGCAGTTGCGCGGCTTCTCGGACCAGCTGGCGGACATCTTTGACCTGCCGATGTTGGCTTCCAAAGCGGCGCGGGCATTGCAGACGCTGGTGGATGTGGATGGCGTCCTGGTCAATCTGACGCCTCCGGCCGCTCCGGTGGAGGAGGAACTATGAAATCACGCACACCTGGCGCTCCACTAGGGAACGCGCTCGCGGAACAGGAAGCGCAATTCCGCAACTGGCTGCTTGAACGGTTGCTGCAGTTTTCCGTCGCCATCGGCGTGGCGGTGCTCTTTTTCTGGATTCCTGCCGTCATCAGTCGCGGCTTTTACTGGCAAGTCCCCATTATCCTGATATTGTTCGGAGTGTTGGCGGCGCTGGCTTTTATCAAAGGCTTGCCCCCTCTGCTGCGCATCAACGTCGTCTTGCTGTTGCTGTTGCTGATCGGCGTGTACATTCTGGCGCAGAACGGCCTGGTGGGTGCCGGACGGCTCTTGCTGGTGTTGGTGCCGCTGCTGGCGACCTTGCTGCTGGGACCCCAGGGGTTGGGACTTTGGGGGGCGCTGGCGATTGGCAGCTACGCCGTGATTGCCTGGAATTACTCCCGCGGGCGGTTGCTTCCCCTGCAAGCCCAAAACCCCGCTGATCTGGGGTCGTGGGGGATGGAGTTCTTTGTGCCCTTCGCCGTGACGCTGGTCCTGGGACTGATCATCAACGAGTATCGGAAATTCCTGTTCCGTTCCATGGAGGAATTGCAGCGCAATGCAGATCTCGCCCGCCGTTTGCAGCTGCAAGCGCAGGAGGACGCGCAGCGGGCGCGCCGCGAGGCGACCCGTCTGGACCAGGTGGCGCTCCTGGCGCGCACCTTGGGGCGTATCCGCAATCGAGAAGAACTGCTGCAACTGCTCGTGCAAGAATTGGTGCGGACCTTTGAACTTTATCAGGCCAATTGCTTCCTCGTAGATAGCCGGGGTGAGCGTCTGGAGCTCGTCGCGGCGGCAGGCGCGCAGGGACAGGCCCTGGTGGACGCCGGGTGGGTACTCCCCGTCGGCGGGGACTCGTTGCCGGGGCGGGTGGCGCAGCTGGGAAGGGCCGAAACCGCTATCCCTGTCGGTGATGAGCGTTTCCCCTTGCGCAGTGCCGAAGCGGCGCTGCCCTTGTTGTTCGGCGGCGAACTGCTGGGAGTCCTGGGAATCTACGGCAGCGGCGAGCCCTTTTCCGATGAAGACGTGCGCCTCTTCCGCATTCTCGCCGATCAGGTGGCCGCGACGTTGAACATTTTGCGCTTGTTGGACGAGACCGCCGGGCGCGCCCGGGAACTCCGCACGTTGTATGCGCAGGTGGCCGGCACTTCCTGGCGCTCGCTGTTGGACGCCGAGGGGGGCGTGCGTGAGATTCAGGCGGGTGAAGCGCCGCCGGCAAACATCCAGGCGCTGGCGGCGGAGGCCCTGGCCGAGGGGCAACCGCGCGTCGTAGAACTCACCGCGGGGGAAGGGGGATGGGTGTTGATCGCGCCCCTCATCTGGCGCGAGACGACGTTGGGGTACGTGGCCTTCACCCGCAAGACGCAGGGCGACAAGCTGGCGCTACCCTGGGACGCGGACACGCTGTTGCTGGCGACGACGGCGGTCGAACGGCTGGCAAGCGCTTTCGACACGGTGCGCCTGCTGCGTGATAGCCGACGTAAAGCGTTGTATCAGGAGCAGCTGACGCACGTCGCGAATTTGATGTGGTCCAGTTTTGATGTGGAGACGATCATGCGTCATGGCGTGGGCGAGCTGGGCGCGGCGTTGGATGCGAGCGAGGTGGTGTTGACCCTCACGCCGTCGCCATCACCGGCGAGTGCGTTGCCCGGCACCGGGCCTTTGCCGCCGCTGGCGCAGGGGGAGGAAGAGGCATGAGCGTGAAGCCGGATTTCGCGCCGTCGCGCGATCAGACCCCAGAGCCCGAAGTGCGCCCCCGCTTGCGCACGCGGGCCGCCGTCGGTTTTGCGGCCTGGAGTTTGTTGCTGCTGGTGGGCTTCATCGTGGGGGTCGCACGCTTTGCCGTGGGCCCGTATCTGAGCCGGGAAATCCGCGGGCGGCTTCGGGATGAGGTGGCTCTCGCCGCGCTGAGCGTGGACGTGGAGACCGTGGCACGCCTGGTCGCGGCTGAACCGCAAACCGGCCCGCTGTATGAGTCCGTCGTTGCGCAGCTGCGGGCGGTGCGGGACCGCATCACCGACGCGCGCTTTGTCTACATCGTCCATCAGGGAGCGGATGGCAAGATTTACTTTGTGGCGGATGCCGAGGAATCGGCTGAAGAGGTGTCTTTGCCCGGCAGCGTGTATGACGATGCCGGCCCGCTCTTGCGACAAGTGGTCGGTTCGCTGGCTGGCCCTGCGGTCGAAGAGGACTTCTATGTGGATCAGTGGGGGACCTGGCTTTCGGCGTATGCCCCGCTGCGTACCGCCGATGGCACACTGGTGGGCATCTTGTGCGTGGATTTGGATGCCGCCAACGTGCGCGGTCAGGAATCCGCCTTTCTACGGCTGGGCGCGCTGGCTTTGCTGATCGCGGCGCCGCTCGCTGCCGGCGGCGGCTGGCTATTGGGCCGCAATCTGACGACGTATCTTGGCGCGCTGGTCACTGCAGTTGAACGGGTCGCAGGCGGCGATTTGAATTTTGAGATCCCCTTGCCTCCCGAAGCAGAAGCGGCGCAGCTGGCGGATGCTTTTAATGTGATGACCCGGCAGCTGCGTGAGTTAGTGGCCACGTTGGAGGAACGTATTGCGGCGCGCACGGCCGATCTGGAACGTCAGGCGGCCTACCTGCGGGCGACGGGGGAAGTCAGCCGCGTCGCCGCTTCGCTCCTTGACCTGGACGAGCTGCTGTGGCAAGCGGTGCGGCTCATCCCGGAGCAGTTTGGCTTCTACCATGCCGGCATTTTTCTGCTGGACGAGAGCCGTGAGTGGGCGGTGTTGCGCGCTGCCTCCTCGGAAGGCGGGCAGCGGATGTTGGCGCGCGGACATCGGCTGGCGGTCGGGGCGCAGGGCATCGTGGGCTACGTCACGCAGACGGGACGACCGCGTATCGCGCTGGATGTTGGCGAGGACATGGTGTGGTTCGATAACCCCGATCTGCCTGAGACGCATTCCGAAATGGCGTTGCCTTTGATTGTTGGTGGGCAGGTGATCGGCGCTCTGGACGTGCAGAGCCGCGACGTGGGCGCCTTCCGCCCTGAGGATATCCGTACCCTGGCCATCCTGGCGGATCAGCTCGCCGTGGCCATTGCCAACGCGCTGGTTTTTGCTCAGCGTCAGGAGGCCATGCGCGAGCTGCAGCGTGCTTATGCCCAGGACTTGCATCGCGGTTGGTCAGATTTCATGACACAACTCAGCCTGCGCGGCTATCGTTACACGCCGCGGACTCTGGAGGCGTTGGACAAGGGTGGGGAGGGCGTCCCTGCGGCGCCACTGACCGCGCCTCGAGTGCTGACAGACAACACCCTGTTGGTGCCGGTGACGATTGCCGGGCTGGAACTTGCCGTGTTGCAGGTACGCCGTCCTCTTGATCGGCCCTGGACGAGTGAGGAAATTTCCTTCGCCGCGCGGACGGCTCAGGAGCTGGCGCAGGCGTTGGAGAGTGCGCGTTTGCATCAGGAAACGCAGCGTCGCGCGAGCCAGGAGCGTCTGGCCGGCGAGATTGCCTCGCAGCTGCGGCGCTCGCTTGACGTGACGACGGTGTTGCAGACGGCTGTGGCGCAATTGGGACGTTTGCCTGGCGTAGCCGAGGCCACGGTCCATGTGACGTTGCCGGACGCCGTTGCGCCTGCGGCTGAGGAGGTGAGCTCATGATGGAACAGGAGTTCGAACTGCGCTCGATCGACACGACAGCGGGCACAGCGCTTTCGGTCATCCAGGAAATGGCGGCGTTGACTGCTGCCGGCCTGGGCATGGAAGAGGTGGTCGAGGGCGTGTATCGCGCCGTCTCGCGCTTGATGGACACGACGAACTTCTACATCGCCCTGTATGACGAACTCAAGCAAGAGCTCTTTTTCTGCCTGGACGTGACGGAGGGCCAACGGGTGGAGCGCGGCGAGCGCACTTACCGCAAGATGAGCGGCGGCCTGACCGAATATGTCATCCAGACGCGGGCGCCGCTGTTGTTGGAAGAAAGCTCCATGGAGCGCATCACCGAATTGGGAGTGCGGATCCTGGGGATTACGGGGGCGAAATCCTGGCTGGGAGTGCCCTTGATGATAGGCGATCGCGTGATCGGCGTGATGACGGTGCAGAGTTACACCACGCCGGGGCTCTATGGCGAACGGGAGCGCGATCTGCTGATGACCGTTGCCAATCAGGCGGCGGCTGCCCTCGAAAACGCACGGCTCTCGGCGCAACAGGCGCGCCGGATGCAGGAGATGTTGGTCCTCAACGAGATCGGCCAGGCGCTGGCCGTGACCCACGATCTGGAGGAGGTATTCCATACTGCTCACATGCAGCTGGGACGGCTCTTCGATGTCTCCAGTTTCTACATCGCCGTGGTGGATGAGGAACGCGGCATTTGGTCTTCGGCTTTCGATGTGCAAGAAGGTGAGCGTTTGGTGGGCCGGGAATATCCGTTGAACGAGGGGTTGACGGGATACATGATCCGCGAACGCCGGTCGCTGCTGTTCCGCACCGCCGAAGAAGAACTGGCTTTCTGTCGTGAGCACGGTTTTGAGCACCTGGGACAGCAGGCAAATTCCTGGTTGGGTACCCCTTTGATCGCGTTGAATCAGGTAGTGGGAGTGTTAGCGATTGAGAGCTACACCCAATCCTACGTTTTCGACGAGCACGATCTGGCATTGATTCAGGCTGTGGCGGTTCCCGTCGCCAACGCGATCTACAACGCCCGGCTTTTCGAGCAGTTGCAGCAGCAAGCGCTGCAGGAACAGCGGGTCCGCGTGATTACGGAGCAAATCATTGGCGCGGCAGACATTCAAGCCGTGCTGCGCATTGTGACGGAAGAAGTGGGACGCTTGATGGGCGCGACGACGGCAGTCACGCGCTTGGGAACGCGCGAACAGCTGGCGGCGCTCGCGCAGGAAACATCCGCAGCGGCATTGGAGTGAGGACAGCGCATGGAAGCACAGGACACGCATAAAATCCGCGAGCAAACGTCCCGCCCTACGATTGGACTGTTGGTCACCTGGCTGCGCGATGGCTATGAGAACGGTTTCCTGTTGGGGGTAGCAGATGCCGCGGCGGCCCTGGACGTCAATCTCATTTGCCTGGTGGGCGGCGAGCTGCGTTGGAACGTTCCTCAGACGGTCGTCTTCGACCTGATCGGGCCCGAGAAATTTGATGGCTTGATCATCAGCGGGACGTTAGGGCACGCTCTCGCGGCAGAGGACCTGGCGCGTTTCTGCGCCCGCTTTGCGCCCTTGCCGATGGTGGGAGGCGCATTGCCGCTGCCGGGAGTGGTGCAGGTATTGCCGGATAGCCTCAGCGGGATGCGGGAAGCGGTCGAGCACTTGATCACCGTCCATGGGTATCGGCGCATCGCGTTTATTCAGGGGCCGGCGGGGCAACTTGAGGCAGAGGAGCGTTACCGCGCTTACACGGAAGTACTGTTGCGTCACGGTTTGCCCCTCGATCCGGCGTTGGTGGTGCGGGGAGATTACCGGCGGGTGACGGGGCAGGCGGCGATGGAGGAGCTGCTCGCGCGCGGGGCGCCTTTGGAGGCAGTGGTCTCGGCGAACGATGACATGGCCTTTGGCGCCTTCGACGTGCTGCAGGCCCATGGGCTGCGCGTACCGGAGGACGTCGCGCTGGTGGGGTTCGATGACGTGGACGCCGCGCCGTTTCTGGAAGCGCCGTTGACCACGGTGCGGCAATCTTTCACCGACGCGGCGCGCATTGCGACGGAGACCGTGCTGGCACTGATTCGCGGCGGGCCGGTCCCGGACATCATCCATATTCCTACGCAGCTGGTGCTGCGGCGCTCGTGTGGCTGTCAGTTGGAGGTGGTGGAGCAAGCCGCGGCGCCCGTCTCAGCCGTGCCGGAGCTCCCGGTGGCCTGGGAAACGCTGTCGGCGCCCGTGAACGTGCCGGCGCCGGTATGGCAGGCCTTCAGAGAAGATGTGGCAAGCGGCACTTCGAGCCGTTTTCTGACGGCCTGCACCCAGGCCTTGCGCAGCATTCAGGCCGCGGCGCAACCGGCGGAAGTCGTTCCTGTCGCGGAGGTGGCCGCCTGGCATACGACGCTCTCGGCCTTGCGGCGCGCTGCTCTGCCGCACCTTGTGGATCGCGCGCAGCTGCTTCATGCTGAGAACCTGCTGCAGCAGGCGCGGGTCCTGGTCAGCGCGGAGGTGCAGCGGCTGGAGGGGTATCGTCAGCTGGCGCTCAAGCGCCAGGAGACCCGCATTCAGGAATTCGACCGCGCCCTCATGGCGGTGTTGTCTTTGTCGGAGTTACAGCCGCCGGTAGAGCATTATTTCCCCGCCTTAGGCATCCGGCACGCCTACATGACGCTTTATCCGGCCGAAAATGAGCCGGCGGAGCATCTGCACCTGGCGTTTTCCTATGAGCATGAACATGGCGCCCATGCCTGGGAGCCGCCGATAGCGTTCCCCGCGCGGCAATTGCTGCCGGAAGGGATGGGGCTTGAGCAGCAACGGTACACGGCGGTGCTCGTGCCGCTGTTGACGCGGAACACATCCCTCGGTGTTATGCTTCTGGAGCTCGGCCCGCGCGACGGCGCCATCTACGATCGCCTCGGCGAGCAATTCAGCGGCAGCATCTATCGCATGTCGCTGCTTCAACATCAGGCCGAGGTGCAGGCAGCGTTGGAGGCGTCCCGCCAGGAAGCGGAGACGGCGCTGCGGGATTTGCTGGCGTTGCAGCGCCAGTACATTCGTGAGGCGTGGCGTAGCGCTGACGTTTCGGGCGCCACGCACAGCTACAGCGCTGCGGGCGCGGAAGCGCCTCCCTGGCTGCCGGCGATGACGGCGGCTCTGGCCGAGGCGCGATCGGTGCAGCAGCCGACCGATTCGGGCTACAGCCTGGGGGCGCCGTTGATGCTGTATGGGGAGATCGTCGGCTTGATGGGGCTGGAACGTCAGGGCGCTCAACCCTGGACGGAGGCCGAGATTGCCCTGGTGGAGGGGCTGTTGGAGCAGGCCGCCCGGGCCGTGGAGACGCGGCGCCTGGTGGCCGAAACGCGCTATCGCGCCGCGCAATTGCGCACGGCGACGGAAATCGCGCAGATTACCTCGTCCATCTTGAGCCTGCAGGAATTGATCACCCAGGCTGTGAACTTGCTGGAGGAGCGTTTCGGTTACTACTACGTGGGCTTGTTCCTGGTGGAGGAAACGGGGCGTTGGGCGGTGTTGCGTGCCGGAACGGGGGAAGCCGGCCAGCTCATGCTGGAGCGTGGCCACAAACTGGAGGTCGGCGGCGCTTCGATGATCGGTCAATGCATCCTCGAGAATCAGGCGCGGATTGCCCTGGATGTCGGCGCGGAGGCCGTGCGTTTCGACAACCCGCTCTTGCCTGAGACGCGCTCTGAGGCGGCGGTGCCGTTGCGGAGTCGGGGCCGGGCCATCGGCGCGATGACCCTGCAATCGGTGGAGCCGGCCGCCTTCTCCGAAGAGGATCTGGCGGTGTTGCAGACGGTCGCGGATCAGCTGGGCAATGCCATCGAGACCGCGCGCCTGTTGGACGAAATGGAGCGCACTGTCCGCGCGTTGGAGGCGGCGCAGGGCCGGTACACGCAAGAGTCGTGGCGCGAGTACCTGGAGACGATAGGCAAGACCATCGGTTACCGTTATCGTCTAGGGCTAGAGCCGGCGCCGGCGCTTTCGCCGGAGGAGCAGACGGCTTTGGCGGAGCAGCAGCCGGTGATCACGCGCTATGGCCTGCCGGCGGAGTCCGCGGCGACCCCCGAGGCGGCGCATGCGGTGATCGCTTTGCCCCTGCGCTTGCGCGAGCAAACCATCGGCGTGCTCGACGTGCGGTTTGAGGCCGAAGAGGTCCCCCCGGAGACGCTGGAGCTTCTGGAACAGATTGCCGAGCAGGTAACGTTGTCGCTGGAAAGCGCCCGTCTGTATCAGGCGACCCAACAGCAGGCGGCGCAGGAGCGTCTCATCAGCGAGACGACGGCGCGCATCCGTGAGCAGCTGGACATGGACGCGGTCCTGCAAGCGGCGGTGCACGAGCTGCAGCAGGTATTGGGCCTGGAGCGTGTGGAGCTGCGCGTGGGCACTCCTCCAGCGCTGGAGGAAGTCCAGCAGGTGACGGCAGGGGATTAAGGGAGGACAGCCATGAAACATACGGCGCTTTTCAGACAGGGGATGCTGGCCATCCTGGCGCTGGGATGGTTGAGCGCTTGCACGGCGACCGGGCAGCCGGCCGCGAAGGTAGAGCTGCCCCGTCCGGTGACCTTGCAACTGCTGTGGTTCTCGCAGGCTCAGTTCGCGGGCTATTATGTGGCTCTGGACAAGGGTTGGTATACCGAAGAAGGATTGGATGTGACCATTCGACCCGGGGGGCCAGATATTTCTCCTGTGACGGCGGTGGGGAGCGGCACAGCTGATTTTGGCGTCACCATGCTCGCCGATCTGGCGGTGGCGGTCCAGCAGGGGCAACCGCTCATCAGCATTGCGCAGATCCAACAGAAGAATGGGCTGCTGTTGCTGGCCTTCCGTGATTCGGGGATTCAAGAGCCGGCTGATTTTGTGGGCAAACGGGTGGGGGTGTGGTTGGGAAGCTGGGAGGCGCAGTTCCGCGCGTTGATGGCGCAGCAGGGGATCGCCTCTGACCAATACACCCTCGTCTCGCAGGGGTTCAGCATGGACGCCTTCCTTTCCCGCGAGTTGGATGTGGCCTCGGCGATGAGTTACAACGAGTATCACACCGTGTTGGAAAGCGGCGTAGCAGTCAATGAGCTGAATGTTATTGACTATGCAGATTACGGTCTGGATTTTCCGGGGGACACGCTTTTCACGTCCAAGGCGCTGGTGGAACAGGATCCGGATCTGTGCGTGCGGATGGTGCGCGCTTCCTTACGCGGGTGGGAATACGCCATCGCCAATCCCAACGAGGCGGCTGAGATTGTGTTGAAGTACGACCTCAGCGGAATGCAGACGCTGGAACATCAGCTCGCCATGATGCGGGAGATCTCCTTACTGGTCAAAGTGTCCGAAATCCGCCCGGTGGGGTATACGGACCGCGCCGACGTGTTGCGGGTCGTGGATACCTTGCAACGGTATGGCGTTTTGGAGGCTACGGTGCCGCCCGAAGAGGTCTATACGAACGCCATCTGGGAAGCGGCAACGTCTAAGTAGGCGTTGAGGTCTAAGTAGGTGTTGAGGTCTAAGTAGGTGTTGAGGATGGAAGTATGACTAATTTTCTGCGCCGCTTTTCGGTCCGCCCGCGGATCTTTGGTAGTCTTGTGGCGTTGATCCTGCTGGTGGTGATTTTGCTGCCGGTGTTTATCTTCGATCATAACAGCCTCAATGCCCAACTGCAACAAGTGGTCGAGGTGAACGCGCAGGCGGAGCGTCTGTTGTTGAGCGCGGCGGTGCGCGTGGCTTCCTCCCGCGCCAACCTGCTGCGGTATCTCCGCGACGCCGTCCCCGCGCCCTATGAGGCCGCCGATGATGTGGCGCGGGCTCTGGAATATCTCGCCCAGGCGCAAGCCTTGCTGGAGGACCCGACGCAGCAGCAGATTCGCCAGCTCCGGGACAATTTACAGCAGTACGCGACGTTGATTCAGGAAATCCAGGCCGCGCGGGCGAGCGGGGATGTTTCGCGCGTGGCCTCGCTGGAATTCCAATCTCAGCGCCTGGGGAATGACATCGGCGTGCAGATCGAGCGCATCGTGGCCCAGAGTCATCAACAGCTGACTGTCTCGAGCGCGGAATTGGTGGCGCAATCGCAACGGCGGCTCTTTCTGATCATCGGCGTTGTGGCCGCAGCGTTGCTGATCTCCGGTCTTTTGGCCCTGGCGGTCGAACGCAGTTTGTCGCGTCCGGTGGCTGAGCTACGGGCCGGGGCGGAGGCCTTTGCGCGGGGGGACCTGCACGCCACGGTTCCGGTAGCCGGGAGGGATGAGCTGAGCGTCCTGGCGCAGACCTTCAACCGCATGGCCAGTGAGCTGGCTGCCTCGTATGCGGACCTCGAGGCGCGCGTCGCCGACCGTACTCGCGATTTGGAACGGCGCTCGGCCTACCTGCTCGCGGCGGCCGACGTGAGCCGCGCCGCGACCGCGATTTTGGATGTGGAGCAGCTGCTCACGCAGTCGGTGGAAATCATCCGCGAGCGCTTTCAGCTGTATTACGTGGGCCTGTTTCTGGTGGATGCGAGCGGCGAGTGGGCCGTGTTGCGGGCGGGCACCGGGGAGGCCGGGCGCATCATGTTGGCGCGCGGACATCGGTTGCGTGTCGGCGAGGGCATGATTGGCTGGGCGGTTGCCAATTCGGAGGCGCGTATCGCCGCACAAGCTGCTTCTGACGCCGTCCGCAAAATCACCCCAGAGCTGCCGGAGACGCGCTCCGAAGCGGCGATCCCGTTGCGGTCGCGTGGCCAGGTCATCGGCGCTCTGACGGTGCAGGACGACAAGTTCAACGCTTTCGATGAGTCAGCGGTGGCGGTCTTGCAGGTAATGGCCGATCAGCTCGCGGTGACGATTGACAACGCGCGGTTGTACGCCGAGACCCAATCGGCGTTGGAGGCGTTGCGCGCGGCGTCGGGGGTGGCGACCCGCGCTGCCTGGGAGCAGATGGGGCGCGAAAAACGCGGTTTTGTCGGGTTGTCCGATGGTCGAATCCTGAATTTGGAGGCGGATTGGCAGCCGGACATGGCGCAGGCAATGCGTTCAGGCAACCCCGTGCAGCTGGACGCGCAAAACCTGGCGGTGCCGCTCAAGTCGCGCGATGCCGTGATTGGCGTGGTGCGTCTCAGCAAGCCTGAGGCGCGGGGCGCCTGGACTTCGCAGGAGTTGAACCTGGTCAACGTCCTGGCCGAGCGGTTGGGTGTGACGCTGGAAAGCGCCCGGCTGTATGAGGACACCCGCCGCCGGGCCGCCAACGAGCGCTTGTTGGGAGACATCACTGCTCACATCCGCAGCACGTTGGATGTGGACACCATCTTGCGCACGGCGGCGCAGGAATTGCAGCGCGCCCTGGCATTAGAGGCCGCGGAAGTCTACATGGGGCCCGAATGGATCACCGGCGCCTCAGGAGCTCAGCAAGATGCGTGAGCCTGGCCCGCTGCTACAGGCTCTGGCATGGCCGGGTAAGGTAAGGAGATAACCCATGTCCAATTGGCGTGACTTGCGGATCGGTGCCAAGATCGGCCTGCTGAGCGTGGGAGGGGCGCTCATCATGGCGCTGGCCTTGTGGAGCATCGCTTCCTGGCAAAGCGGTGTGTTCAGCCAGCGGGTGGACCAGGAGGCCGCCAGGCTGGCTTTGAATGACCTGGGCGATATTGTGTTGGGCATCTATAACATGGTGCGCGCGCAAGATGAGACGGTGCAGCGACAAGTCAACGCGAATCTGAACACGGCGCGGTATGTTCTGGAACAGGCGGGGTCGGCGGAGTTCTCTACAGAAAGGACAACAGCCTGGACAGCGGTCAATCAGTACACACTTCAGGCCGTGCCCGTGCGGCTGCCGCAGATGTTGGTCGGCGGGGAGTGGCTGGGCGAAAACGCCAATCCTGAAGTTCGTACCCCCGTCGTAGATGACATTGTAGACCTGGTGGGTGGCACGGCGGCCATTTTTCAGCGGATCAATGATGCGGGAGACATGCTTCGCGTAGCGACCAACGTCTTGACCCCGGATGGGCGCCGCGCGATCGGCACGTATATCCCCGCCGTCAGCCCTGATGGCGCTTCTGACCCTGTCATTGCGGCGGTGTTGCGCGGCGAGACTTACCGTGGCAGCGTCTATGTGTTCGGCGATTGGTACCTGGCGGCCTATGAACCGATCTATGATGAATTGGGAAATCTCATTGGGATGCTCTACGTGGGTGTCAAGCGTGAGGCCGTGGAGTCGTTGCGTCAGGCTATTTTGAATACCAGGGTCGGCGATTCCGGCTACGCTTTCGTGTTGGGAGCGGCAGGCGAGGAGCGGGGCGTTTACATCGTTTCTGAGGGGGGACAACTGGATGGGGTCAACATGTGGGATACTCCTAATCCTGATGGACGCTACATCGCGCGGGAGCTCATTGATGCCGGACTCGCGTTACAGCCGGGTGAGATCGGCACCCTGTCCTACCGCTGGCAGACTCCTGATGAAGAGCGACCCTACGTTCGCATCAGCCGCTTTGTCTATTATGAGCCGTGGAACTGGCTCATCGGCATCACCGCTTATGAGGATGAGATCCTGGCGTACCAGGAAGTGCTGGGCAGCGGTCGCACCGATATGTTGCGCACGCTTGCCGGCGTCGGCGCATTGATTTTGTTGGTGGTGATTGGCCTTAGCATCTTGCTGGCGCGATCTATCGCCGGCCCTATCAACCGCCTGGCGGTCGCGGCGCAGGAAATCGCCGCGGGCAAGCTGGAATTGCAGGTGGACGTGCGCCGGCAGGATGAGGCGGGGATGCTGGCTCAGTCCTTCAATCAAATGACGACGCGGTTGCGTGACTTGATCGCGTCCCTTGAGACGCAGGTCGCCGAACGCACCCGCGATCTGACGCGCCGTTCTACCTACCTCGCCGGTACGGCAGAGGTAGCGCGCGTCGTGAACCAGATTTTGGATGTGGAACTGCTGTTGGACCAGGTCGTGGAGCTCATTCGGGAGAGCTTTAACCTGTATTACGTCGGCCTGTTTTTGGCGGATGACGCGCACGAGTGGGCGATCTTGCGCGCCGGTACGGGTGAGGCCGGACGCCGCATGTTGGCCCGGCAGCACCGCATTCGCATTGGCGAAGGCATGATTGGCTGGAGTATCGCTCATGCCCAACCGCGTATCGCCCTGGAAGTGGGGGTAGACGCGGTGCGCCTGGCGACGTCGGAATTGCCGGACACGCGCTCGGAGGCGGCACTGCCGCTGCGCTCGCGTGGACGGGTGCTGGGGGCCATCTCCGTGCAGAGCGACCAGCCGGCGGCTTTCGACGAGAGCGCTATTGCCGTCTTGCAGATCATGGCGGATCAGGTGGCGGTGGCGCTTGATAATGCCCGGCTCTTTACCCAGGCGCAAGAAGCGCTTGAAGCGGAGCGTCGCGCCTATGGCGATTTGACTCAACAGGCGTGGCTGGAGACGCTGCGCGCGCGTGCGGAACGTGGCTATCGGTGTGATCCTGCGGGAGTGCATCCCCTGGAAGCGTCGCCGCTGGCGTCCGCGGGGATTTCCTTCGCGCAGCCCATTCACGAGGACCCGCTGACGGTGGCCCTGCCCCTGCAAATTCGCGAGCAACTTGTAGGCCTGGTGCGGCTGCGCAAGCCGCAGGACGCGGCTGCCTGGGGGCCGGAGGAATTGGCGGTAGTGGCTTCCATCACCGAGCAGCTGAGCATGGCTTTGGAAAGCGCGCGCCTGTATCAGGAAAGCCAAAGCCGGGCGCAGCAGGAACGTCTGGTCGGCGAGATCACCGCACGCATCCGTGAGACGTTGGATCTGGAACGGATGCTGCGCATTGCGGCTGAAGAATTGCGCGCGCGACTGGGCCTGGAACGCCTGGTCGTGCACCTGGGGGTGCCTGAAACACAGGAGACAGCGGAATGAGCGAGCACAAGGGGTTTAAGGACCGGCTGAAAGCATTCCTGGCCGCGCCTGTCTTTGAGGACGATGAGGAGAAAACGCGGGTTGCCCGCCTGTTGAATTCCCTGCTGGGGGGAATGTTCGTGGCGATCGTTTTTGGCGTGTGCATGGCGCTCCTGTTTTTTACGGCAAAAGTGGCCTCCTGCATCGCGTTTGGGCTTTTGTTTCTAGTGGCGCTGGCCTGCAAACTGTTGTTGCAAAAGGGCCGGGTGCGCGAAGGCAATCTGTTGTTGGTGGCGACATTTTGGCTTATCGTTACCGGAGCCGGCGTCGTGAGCACGAACGGCAACCCCTTTGTCGCTGTCAGCGCGAGCCTGGTAGCGATCGCCGGGCTGTTATTGGGGGTTGGGGCCGCGCTGATCGTGTCGGTGCTCAGCAGTGTGGCTTATTTGGGAGTGGCTGTCTTCCGAGCGTTGGGGGGATCCTTGCCTCAGGTCTTTTTTATCTCGGACATCTCTACCTGGGCCGTGTTGACGATGAGCCTGTTGCTCATCGTGGGGCCTCTGGACCAGACATTGCGGGAATTGCGTGGATCTCTGACTCGTGTGCGTCAATCCAACCTGGAATTGGAGACGCGCCGTGAGCAGCTCGAGGCTTTGGTCGCCCAACGCACCGACGAGTTGGGGCGCCGGACGAGTTACCTGGGCGCTACGACCGCCATCGCGGCAGCCATGGCGGCGGTGCGGCAGGACACTCAATCGTTGTTGATGCGGGTGACGGACATTATCAGTGAGCAATTCGCTTTTTATCACACCGGAATCTTTCTCGTGGATTCCACGGAGACCTGGGCTGTGCTCCGGGCGGCGTCCAGCGAGGGGGGAAAGCGGATGATGGCGCGCGGTCATCGTCTCTCCATTGGGACGGAGGGCATCGTAGGGGCCGCTGTAGCGCGCGGCGAGGTGCGGATCGCCCAGGATGTAGGGCAGGATGCCGCTTTCTTCAACAACCCCGACCTGCCGGAAACGCGCTCCGAGATCGCGTTGCCCTTGCGCGTGCGCAATAAAGTCCTGGGCGCTTTGGATGTGCAAAGCAAAACCCCGCAGGCTTTTACGCGGGAAGACGTCAGCATTCTGCAGGCCATTGCCGATCAAGTGGCCGTGGCCATCAATAACGCCGATCTGCTGCGCCAATTGGAAGAAAGTGTGACGGCTGAGCGTCATCTGTATGCGGCGCGCGCGCGGGAGGCCTGGCAGGAGCTGGTACGGCAGAGGGCGGAGCCGGCTTATGTGAGCGATGTGACGGGTGTCCGTCCCGCCGCCGTTTGGGAGCCGCGCATGGCGGCAGCATTGCAAACGGGACAGATCGTCACGGATGAGACGGACCCCAGCGCGATCGCTCTGCCGCTCAAGGTGCGGGATCAGGTGATCGGCGTCCTTGACGGCCGCAAGCCCGGCGGCGCGATGTGGACGTCGGCGGAAATGGCGTTGTTGCAAACCCTGGCCGAGCAATTGAGTGTGGCGTTGGAAAGTGGACGGCTGTACCGGGACACCCAGCTGCGCGCTGCGCGTGAGCGCCTGGTCGGTGAAGTGAGCGGTCATATCCGCGAGACGTTGGAGCTGGAGCGCATGTTGCGCACGGCGGCTGAAGAGATGCGCCAGGCGTTGGACCTGGAGGACATGATCGTGCGGCTGGTCCCCGGCGCGACTGCGGATGCCAAGACACCGGATGCTTGAGGCCTGGTTGGGCTGTGGGACGAGGACGGAGGCATTGGATGAAGCTACTGCATAGATTGGCGATCATCGGCATGGTGCTCAGCCTGGTGTGGATACCTGCCAGAGCTCTGTCGCAATCGCAAATTGTGCCGCGTCGGGAGGTGTTGTACCTCAACTCCTATCACCGGGGTTATAAATTCGCGGATGATGTGACTCGCGGCATCGAGACCGTCCTCAACTCCGCCGGGGAGGACATTGACCTGTGGGTCGAATATATGGACCTGAAGCGGATAGATGACCCGGCATATTTGGAGGAGCTGGCGCAGCTCTACCGCGTGAAATATGGCACACGACAGCCCGATTTGATCATCTCTTCCGACGATGCCGCGCTGGACTTCCTGCTTCAATACGCCAACGAGCTCTTCCCCGGCGTGCCGGTGGTCTTTTGCGGCGCTAACTATTTCGACGTGACCCGCCTGGCAGGTCACAAGAATTTCACCGGCGTGAGTGAGATCGCCGATGTGGCGGGGACGGTGGACCTGGCGCTGAAGCTGCATCCGCAGACCCGACAGATCTTCGTGGTGAACGACACGACTGTGACGGGGCGACGGGTCCATGAGCGGCTGGTGGCCCTGGAGAAAGATTATCCCGACATCACCTTCACTTATCTCGAGGACATGACGATGGAGGCCGTGTTGCAGCAGCTGCGGCGCCTGCCTGACAACAGCCTGGTGCTGCTGACGATTTTCTCGCGCGACAGCGCCGGGAATTTCTTTGAGTACGATGTTTTCTCGCCGCTGGTGGCGACCAACAGCACCGCGCCGGTTTATGCGCTGTGGGATTTCAGCCTGGGATATGGCATCGTCGGCGGCAAGCTGACCAGCGGCATGACTGAAGGGGAACGGGCGGCGCAGCTGGCCTTGCGCGTTTTGAGCGGTGTATCCCCTGAGGACATTCCGGTGGTGCAGTCGCCGGCAGCGCGCTACATGTTCGACTATGCACAGTTACAGCGCTGGGGCATTCCCGAGTCCGCTTTGCCCGCCGATAGTTTTATTCTCAACAAGCCTTTCTCATTCTTTGAGCAATATGCGCAGCTGATAGGGATTGTTGGCCTGAGCTTTGTGATTTTGGCTGCGGTGATTGTGGTGCTGATCCTCAATATCCTGCGCCGTCGGCGCGCTGAACTGGAGCTGACCCACAGTTTGAGTGAATTGCAGGAAAGTCGAGCGTTACTCGAACAGCGCGTCGAGGAGCGCACCGGCGAGTTGCGGGAGCGTGCGGCCTTGCTGGAAGCGGCGGCTGAGGTGTCGCGGGCCACTACTGAGATTGTGGAACTGGATGAGCTGCTGCCTGAAGTGGTCAAGCTGGTGCAGCAGCGTTTTGATCTGTATTACGCCGGGCTGTTTCTGCTGGACGCCGCGAAGGAATATGCGGTGCTGCGCGCAGGCACGGGCGAGGCCGGGCAGCAGATGCTGGCGCAAGGGTGGCGCTTGCAGGTAGGAGGCCAATCTATGATTGGCCGCTGTGTGGAGACCGGGCAGGCCGACATTCAGCTTGACGTCGGTGAAGCCGCAGTGCGCTTCGACAATCCGTATTTGCCGGAAACCCGCTCTGAAATGGCGTTGCCGTTACGGGCGCGGGGCGAGGTGATTGGCGCACTGACCATCCAGAGCCGGCGTGTGGCGGCCTTCAAACCGGAGGACATCAGTACGATGCAGACAGTGGCAGATCAGGTCGCCATTGCCATCAGCAACGCGCGTTTGTTTGCGCAGGTACAGGCAAGCCTGGAGGCCGAGCGCCGGGCTTACGGCGAGTTGACCCGCGAAGGGTGGCAGCAGTTGCTGCTCTCGGCATCCAACCTGGGATTTGTGAGCGATCGGGTGGCGACGCGCCCGGCCGGCGAGACCTGGCGCCCAGAAATGCAGGAAGCCTTGCGCACCGGACAGATAGCCGCCGGGGACTCTGGCGTGACGCTGGCGATCCCCATCCAGGTGCGGAATCAGGTCATCGGGGTGATAGACGGGCGCAAACGGGACGGCACGACCTGGACTGCCGAGGAGATTGCTTTGTTGCAATCCCTGGTAGACCAGCTGAATGTGGCGGTGGAAAGCGCCCGGCTGTATGAGGAATCGCAACGCCGCGCTTTCCGCGAACGGCTGGTGGCGGAGATCTCTAACCGGCTGCGCGCTTCCCGCGACGTGGAGACTGTGCTGCAGGCGACCGTCCGCGAGCTGGGCGAGGTGCTCGGCGCCGCCGGCACAATTCGCATGAAGCCGCTGGCAGCGGACGAAGTGGTGGAATCAGAGGGGTGAGCGCGGATGGCAGCGGGGGCTGAGAGTCGCAGAGAACGTCACGACAGCGCTGGCCAATTTCCGATGCCGTCTATTCAGGAGAGCGTCTATGGCAGATAAGCCTCGTTTCCGGGTTCGAGCGGTGCTGTTGGCGCTGTGCTTGTTGAGCGTGGGCTGGCTTCGGCCAGATCGGCCCGTCGCCGCACAGACGGCGACGGAGGCGCCGCGCAAGAACGTCCTGGTGTTGAATTCCTATCACCAGGGATTGAGCTGGACCGATCATCTGGTACAGGGAATCAAGTCGGTGCTGGATACGGAGACTCAGCCGGTCGAGTTATACCTGGAATACATGGACGCCAAGCGCGTCGTTCCCGATGCCGCGTATTTCGAGCGTCTGTACGAACTCTATCGGCAGAAATATGCCGCCATTCCCCTCGACGCCATCGTCGTGACCGATGACGAGGCCTTCAACTTCATGGTGGAGTACCATGAACGCCTCTTCCCCGAAGTGCCGGTGGTGTTCTGCGGCGTCAATCTCTTCGAGGACACGATGCTGGGAGGGCTTCGGGCGTATTTCACCGGCGTGGTGATGACGGTAGACATCAAGGCCACACTTGACGTGGCGTTGGCGCAGCGCCCGCAGACGCGCGAGATCCTCGTCATCAACGACGGCACGACGACAGGCGTGGCGTATTCGCGCCTGTTTCACGAGATCGCGGCGAGCTATGCGAATCGCGTCAGCTTCGTGTATTACGAGAATCCCGACGTGCCCGAGCTGGAAGCGGCGTTGCGCGCTTTGACCGAAGACGACCTGGTCTTCCTGGTCTTGTTCAACCGTGACCGCGCTCAGCATTTCTACACCTACGAGGAAGCCATTGACTTGATCTACGCCAATACCAAGGCGCCGATTTATGGCCTGTGGGATTCCTATCTGGGGCGCGGTTTGGTGGGGGGAAAATTGACGAGCGCTTTCCTGCAGGGGGAGGCGGCAGCGTTCAAGGTCCAGCAGCTTCTGGCGGGGGCCTCGGCGGCCGATGTCCCCATTGCGTGGGAAAGCCCCAATCGCTACATGTTCGACTATCGGCAGTTACAACGTTTTGGCATTGACATGGGCACGCTGCCGGTGAATAGCGAGGTGATCAACCGCCCTCTCACTTTCCTGGAGGAATACGGCGAGATCATCTGGCCTGTATCGGCGGTGGGGCTGGTGTTGCTGGTCACCATCGTGGCCCAATCCCTTAGCGCAGCGCGGCGTCGCCGCATCGAAGCGGCGTTGCGGGTGAGCAATACCGAGCTGCTAGAAACGCGGGCCTCCCTGGAGGAGCGCGTCGCTGAACGCACCCGCGACTTAAGGAAGCGTACGCAACAGCTGCAAGCGGCGGCGGAGGTCGCGCGTGATGTGGCTTCAATCCGCGACGAGGAACAGCTGCTTGACTCCATGGTGAACTTGATTTCGGAGCATTTTGGCTTCTACCATGCAGGAATTTTCGTGGCCAGCCCCGATGGCACCTACGCCGAATTGCGCGCCGCTTCGTCTGAAGGTGGAAAGCGCATGTTAGCGCGCGGTCATCGTCTCCAGGCCGGCGTGGGGATTGTCGGCGCGGTTCTGGCGACCGGTCATCCTCGCATCGCCCTGGATGTGGGCGCTGACGCGGTGTGGTTCAACAACCCCGATCTGCCAGAGACCCGCTCGGAGATGGGGCTCCCCCTTCGGGCGCGCGGTGAGGTCATCGGCGTCCTGGATGTGCAATCCACGGAGCCGGAGGCGTTCACGCAAGAGGACGTGACGGTGTTGCAGACGATGGCGGAGCAGCTGGCGCTGGCATTGGACAACGCCCGGCTGTTCAGGGAGAGCCAGGAGGCGCTGGCCCGCATGGAACGCGCCCTTGGGGAGGAGACGCGCAGAGCCTGGGCGGAGCGCCGCCGACGCACGCCGCTCGCGTATCATTACGAGGGACAGGGGGTGGTGACGTCCCTTGCTCCGGCAGCAGCTCCCGCGTCTCCCGAAGGCCAGCGCATTGCTGCAGAAATCACCTTGCGCGATCAGGTGCTGGCGACGCTGGAATTGGAACGGCCGGCCGATCGCCCCTGGACGCCGGAGGAATTGGAGCTCGTGCAGGCCCTGGCGACCCAGGCGGCGTTGGCCCTGGATAACGCGCGGCTCTTCGAGGAGACCCTGCGCCGGAGCGAACGCGAACGCCTGGTGCGCCAGATCGTGGACAACATTCGGGCTGCCGCGTCGGTGGAACAGGCGTTGCAGCGTGCTGTGAGCGACATGAGTCAAGCGCTTGGAGCGGCGGAGCTGCGAGCGCAACTAGGTCAGGGGTCTGACACGTTGGAGGAGGAGGCATGATACGTCTCGGCGCTCCCACGAAATTGCCGGCGGTGGTGGAACAGACGGCGGCGCGCAAGGCCCAGACGTTAGCGGCTGTGACGCGCGTGACCCTCTACGCGCTAGGAGCGGGGCTCTTGCTTGCCGTTTGGGCCCGGCGCCTGGTGCTGGATTTCCCGACGCTGCCGGTGGTGCTATCCCTGGCCGGGTATGCGGCGGTGTTGTTGCTGGTGCAGGGACTCCTGCGCCGGGGCGCTACGGAGTGGGGGGCCAGGGCCTACCTTATTGGCGGTGGTCTGACCCTCCTGACGCTTTGTTACTACATGGGCGGCCCTCTGGGCCCTATTACCCTGGCTTTTGCGCCTCTCATCGTCATTAGTGCATTGATAAGCGGTCCCGGGGCGGCGTTGGGTTCGACCCTGGGCGTGGTAGTGCTAATGGCCGTGTGGCTGGTGTTGCAGGGGCGTGGCATTGCGATTCCTTACTCACTGTCTGCATCCGCCGAACGGGTGTTGACGCTCGGCATCATGCTCCTTTCTTTGGGGAGTATGGTGGCCTTGCTGACCGTTTTTGTCCGGCTCATCGAGGATAGCTTGGCCTCGGCCTATCGGCGCGGTGAGGAGCTCTCTGAGGCCCTGGAACGCGCCGAGACCGCCGCTCAGGCCGAGGTTGAGGCCCGCCAACAGGTCCAGGAGACGCTGGAGCAGCTTCAGGCAAGCGTCCAGGAGTATACCACCTTTTTGAGTCGCGTCGAAGAGGGCGACTTCGAGGCGCGCCTGGACATGGAGGACCTGGCAAAGCGGATCGAGAATCCCGCATTGCTGGCGCTGGGCAGCCGGCTGAACCGAACGGTGGAGACGTTGATTACTGCCCTGAATGAATTGCGCGCCGTGCAGCAGCGTTATCTTCGCGAAGCGTGGACGATGTTCCTGGAGTCTGGGTCGGGGCGTCGTGGTTTCTACGCCCGCGGCGGCGAGGTCCAGGCAGTATCTCCCGCCTGGAATCCGCCCATGCTGAAGGCGACTCAGGGCCGACGTACGGTGGTAGAGGGAGGCGAGCTTGCCGTCCCCATCGCCGTGCGCGACGAGGTCATCGGCGCCTTGAGCGCCCGGCGCACCGATGGCAGCCCCTGGACGGCGGAGGACCTGGCGCTGGTGGAGTCGGTCATGGATCAGCTAGGTCAGACTTTGGAGACGTTGCGCCTCGTTGAGGAAACCCAACGTCAGGCGCAGCGGCAGCAAGTGTTGGGTGACCTTTCCGGGCGTTTCAGCCGTTCCTTTGATGTGGATGCGTTGCTACAGCAAGCCATCATGGATTTGGGGCGCATTTTGGATCTCGATGAGGTGGCCGTCTTCCTTGAACCGGTGACTGCCGCCGGTGAGACTCCCGCAACCGCTCCTGCCACTGGCGCTGAAGAGATGCCTGACGCAGCATAAGGTGAAAATGATGAGTGACGAAGCGATAACTCAGGCTGCCCATGTAGAGGTATTGTATCGCGCCGCGCGCGCTGTGATCGCCCAGCACGACCTCCAGGAAGTCTTCCAAACCATCGTCAATGGGGCGGCGGAAGTGTTGCGGGCGCAGCGGGTGTTGCTCTTTGCGGTGGACATGCAGGCTGAGCGCATCACCCACATGGCCAAGGCGGGCGCGGACCCTGAGCCCATCGTGCCCATCAGCTTCGCGGAGCTGAACGAGGGGCTTGCCGGCTGGGCCATTCGGGAGCGCCAGATCGCATTTTCTGCCAAAGCCATGGTCATTGGCGACCCGCGTGAATCCCCGGACGTGCGGCGGCGTCGCACCGAGATGGGGATTGGTTCGCTGTTGGTGGCGCCCATCGTGCGCGAGGCGCAGGTCCTGGGAATCCTGAGCGCTGTCAATACCATGTCGCAGCCCGATTTCACGGCCGAGGACATCGCCCTCATCGAGGCCCTGGCGGAACAGGCCGCGGCGGCCATCCATAACGCCCGGCTGTTGGCGCAGGCGCAACACAAGGCGGAGCTGTTGGCGGCGGGGGCAGACGTCACGCGCCTCATCAGCTCGATCCTCTCGCTGGAGGAGATGTTCCCGCGCGTGGTGGACGCCATCCAGGAGCGGTTCGGCCTGTACTACGCGGGCCTGTTCCTGCTGGATCGAAGCGGGAAATGGGCGGAGCTGCGCGCGGGGTCGGGCGAGGCCGGGGCGCAGATGCTGGCGGCCCATCACCGGCTGGAAGTGGGTGGTCATTCGATGATCGGCGCGTGTGTGGCGGAGGGACAGGCGCGGATCGCGTTGGACGTCGGCAAGGAAGCGCGTCGCTTCGACAATCCCTTCTTGCCCGACACCCATTCGGAGATGGCCTTGCCGCTCATCGGACGCGAGCAGCACATCTTCGGCGCCATGACGATTCAATCCGACCGCGTGGCGGCGTTTGCAACGGAGGACATCGCCGCGTTGCAAATGCTGGCCGATCAGATTGCCATGGCCATCGAGAATGCCACGCTATTCGAGCAGCGGGAGAAGCGGATCAAAGAGCTCTCGGTGCTCGCCGATCTGCAGCAGGCGTTTGCGCAGGCGCCTGACCTGGATGCCATTTTGCGTGAGGCGTATGAACAGGTCAGCCGGCTTTTCGACACCCAGGATTTCTTCATCGCTACATACGAAGAGGGGCGTGAGGAGTGGACGCTGGCGTTCCAGATGGCGCACGGACAATTGCAGGCGCCCCGCAAGCACAAGCTGGAACAGGGGCTGACCGGCTACATCATCCGCAATCGCACTCCCCTGCATCTGGCCAACCTGGAGGAAAACCGCGCTTTCATGGTCTCGCAGGGGCTGAGCCTGGTAGGCGACGAGGCGCTCTCGTGGCTGGGCGTGCCGCTCATCACCGCCAACAAAGTCGTGGGGGTCATGGCGATCGAGAGCTATGAATTTGAGAATCTCTTCACGCCCTCCGATCAGGAACTGCTCCAGACCATTGCCCTGCAGGTTGCCAACGCGCTGGAGGCGAATCGCCTTTTCCAGGAAGTGCAACAGCGCGCGGTTCAATTGCAGACGGCGGCCGAGGTGGCGCGGGCAACTTCTTCGCTGCTGCAGCCGCAGGAACTGCTCGAACGCGCGGTCGAACTGATCCGTGAGCGCTTCGATTATTACTACGTGGGCGCTTTCCTCACCGATGCAGAGGGACGGTGGGCGGTGTTGCGCGCGGGCACCGGTGAGGCGGGCCGCCGCATGTTGGAGGCCGGCCATCGCCTGGAGGTCGGCGGCACTTCCATGATCGGGGTTTGTGTGGCCGAGGGCCGTCCTCGCATCGCACTCGATGTTGGCGCCGAAGCGGTACGTTTCGATAACCCGCTGTTGCCCGACACACACTCCGAAATGGCCATCCCCCTGCGTCGCGGCGCTCAAGTCATCGGCGCATTGACGGTGCAGTCCTCCCGCGAGGCGGCTTTCTCCGAGGAAGACGTGACCTTGATGATGATCATCGCCGATCAGCTGGCGGTGGCTTTGGAGAACGCCCGCCTGTTCGAGGCGAGTCAACGCAACGCCGAGGAGGTGAACCTGCTGTATCGCGCGACGGCCGAGCTCAGCGCCAGTCCAGATTATGCGGCCATTCTGGAGGTACTGCGCCGTTACACGTCGTTGGGGGATGCGGACGCCTTCGTGAGCCTGGAGCGCTTCGACCGGCCCTGGCAGCCGGATGCGCCACCGTCGGCTTTCTCACCGCTGGCGCGCTGGACGAATGAAGTGCCGCCTGAAGCTTTCGACGCGCATTACCTGCTGGCGTTGGCGGATGCTGCCCAGAGGGTGCGGCCGGAGGCTCCGTTGTGGATTCCCAACCTGGCGGCGGATGTCCAGCTGAGCACCAGCACGCGGCGGCTCTTCCGCGAGCGGTTCAAGGCTGGAGCGTTAGCGCTTGTGCCGTTGGTTGTTGGCGGCGAGTGGACGGGCCTGTTGGTGGCCGCTTATCGCAAGGCGCGCGAGTTTTCCACCTCGGAAACGCGGGTCCTGCTGAACCTGGCCGGACAGGCGGCGGTCTCTTTGGAGAACCGCGTGCGTCTGGAGACGATTTCCCGCAAAGAGGTAGAGCAGAGCACTTTGCTCAACAACATCCCCGATTCGGTGTATTTCAAAGATAGCGAGCTGCGCTTTACCCGCGTCAACCCGGCCCAGGCTATGGCGTTGGGTGTGGAGGATCCAGAAGCGGCTGTCGGAAAGACCGACCTGGACTTCTTTGTGGGACCGAGTGCGCAGGCGGCCTGGGAAGACGATCTGCGGGTCGTGCGCGACGGGGTCGCGGTCGTACAACGGCTCGAGCACATGTATAACCGCGAAGGGCAGTCGCGTTGGTTCCTGGCGACCAAGATCCCGATGCGCGACGCTTCTGGCAAGATCATGGGCCTGGTGGGCATCTCCTATAACGTGACCCGCTTGAAGACTATGGAGGATGAGGCGCAGCGGCGCGCCGTGCAATTGCGGGAAGCGGCGTTGATTTCCCGTACTCTCTCGGCGATTTTGGATGTTTCGCAGCTGCTGACGCAGGCCGTTGCCTTAATTTCTGAGCGCCTGGGCTATCCGGGGGTGGCGCTCTTTTTGCAAGAGGAAGCCGGCGCGGAGGATGACCCACAGTCCCACCACTGGTTGCTGTTGCGTGCGGCCGTGGGCGAGCGCGCGATGGAGCATCTGCAGGCCGGCTTGCGATTGCTGTTGGGGGGGGAGAGCCCGGCCGCGCGCAGCGTGGCCTTGCGCGAGGCGCAGCTGTCGGAGGAGGTCAGTCTTCCTTTGCTGACGGCGGCGGAGGGGAATGGGCATGTGACCGAGGTTGCCCTCCCCCTCGTGCGTGGTGAAAAGACGCTGGGTGCGTTATGTATCCATACCCTTGCTGCCGAGGGCTTTAGTTCGGATGACGTGGCGATGTTGCAGACGCTGGCCGACCAGCTGGCCAATGCGCTGGAGATCGCGCGCTTGCTGGCGGAAGCGGACCGCAATGTGCGCCAGCTCGAGGCGGCCATTGGAACGTACACGGTGGACTCCTGGCGCGAGTACCTCACTCGCACCCGGCGCCTGCGGGCGTATCGCTACGACGGCGTGGACCTGGAAATGACGACCGAGCGCACTCCCGAAGCGCAACAGGCCTGGCGCGAGGGGCGCGCCGTAGTGTACCGGCAGCCATCTCCCGCCGGCATGGAAACTGAGGGAGAGGTCACGACCCTGGCCCTTCCCATCCGTGTGCGCGAGCAGGTCATTGGCGTGCTCAACATTCGCTCGCGGGGGGAGCAGCTGGCTGCGGATGCGATCCCCCTCCTCGAAGAAATCGGTTCACGGTTGGGGCAGGCGCTCGAGGTGGCCCGCTTGTTGGAAGACACTCGGGCGCGGGCGGCGCGCGAGCAGCTGGCTGGCGCCATCTCTGGACGGGTGCGCGCTGAAATGGAAGTAGAATCGCTGTTGGAACGGGCCTTGCGCGAGCTCAGCCTGGCGCTCGGCGTGCGTCGGGCGGCCGTGGAACTGGAAGTGAAGGAGTAGGCCATGGCGACGGATGGCGTGACGATGGAACCCTCAGATCGGGAAGTGCAGCTCCCCCGGCGGAAGAAGACGGATCCCCAACCCGCGCTGGCGCGGTGGCTCCGTGTTTGGGACGCCAACGGCGATGAAGTGCGCATGGCGACGCTCCTCAACCTTGCGTTGCTGATGGGCGGCATTGCCTCGATCGTGGTGCCGGCGTGCTTCGCGGGGATGCACGCTTTGACGTCGCCGCTGCTTGTTTTGGGCGGTGTGAGCCTGGTGGGGCATGGTCTGGGGCTGTTCTTCAACAGGCGGGGCACTTATCGTCCTGTCGCTGCGGCTTATGTGCCCTTCGTCTTCGTGTTGGTGGCGCTGGCGATCCTCACAGGAGGGGGGTCGCGCTCCAGCCTGTGGGTATTTTTCGTGTGGCCGATGGTGATTGCTGTGAGTTTCCTTTCCCGCACGGTGACGTACGGCCTGTTTCTGGGGGCCATCCTGTTGGGGGCGGGGATTTTCGCCTTGGAAGAGGCCGGCGTTTATGTGCCGCCCGGGGAAGCAGCTGCCGAGGTCCGGCGTGCTATTCCCCTGTTCGTAGTGCTGCTGTTGGGCATGTGTATGCCGCTGTTGGGAGACGTTTTGGGCCATCTCTCGGCAACGCGAGCAGAATTTGAAAAGGCCATGAGTGCTTTCCAGCGTCACCTGGCGGCGCTGGAATTGCAGGCGCGCGAGCGCACCGCTGAGGCGGAATACTTCTCCCGCAATTTGATGATGTTGGAGGAACTCGACGCCGTCATTGCTCTGGCGACTGACCTGCGGGAGCTGTTGGACCGGACGGTGCATTTGCTCTCCGAGACCTTCCATGCCTATGAGGTGATG
>JAGPHL010000294.1 GCA_018055515.1 Anaerolineae bacterium | reverse complement strand
TCAACGTCCCAGGCGCATAGGTGCGACGGAAAGCCACCCGGCTCAGCCGTTCAAGCGTCGCCTCGGAAAGCCCGGCAAACAGCGGCAGGGTGCTCAGAGAGTTACGGAGGTAATCGTCCATCGCCTTTTTCCTGCGGATCATTGTATCCGGTTAGCACCGGAGGGCAACCTTTCGGAAAATAGAGAGCCATGGGTCGCGAGAAGAGCGTCGTCGCAGCCTTCAATCACGACTCACCCCTCACGCCTCACATGATCAGCGAAAATCTGCGTGAATCTGGGTCCAATGCTGCTCCTCAAACAATGGCTCAAGGATCAGAAAAGGCAACGTAAACTGCAGGTCGCTCTCAGGTCGCCCCATAGCACACAAAAGCCGTCCCCGCCACACAGGCAGGGACGGCTTCGACTCAAGCCCCGGCATCCCCTCACTCCAAAGCGTGTTCCGCGATCGCTTTCTGCGCCAGCGCGACAAACTCGCCTACCGGCAACGCCCCGAGGTTCTTGCCGCTGCGCAGGCGCACGGCCACAGCTCCCGCCGCCATTTCCTGGTCGCCGATGACCAGCATGTAGGGCACCTTCTGCAGCTGCGCCTCGCGGATTTTCGCGTTCATCCGCGCGGCGCTGGCGTCGGTCTTCACGCGCAGCTTCGCTTTGCGGAGCTCGGCCTCGATCTGCAAAGCATAGTCCACATGACGATCCGCAATCGGGATGAGGCGGGCCTGTTCTGGCGCCAACCACACCGGGAAGGCGCCCGCGTAATGCTCCACGAGGATGCCGAAGAAACGTTCCAGGGAGCCCAACAGCGCCCGGTGCACCATGTAAGGCCGGTGCTCCTGGCCGTCCTCACCCACATAGGCCATGTCGAAGCGTTCCGGCTCGTTGAAGTCGAACTGAATCGTCGTCAATTGCCATTCGCGGCCCAGCGCATCCTTGATCTTGAGGTCAATCTTCGGACCATAGAACGCGCCACCGCCCTCATCCACCTGGTATTCCAGCGCCTCGGCATTGATGGCGCGCAGGAGGGATTCCTGCGCCTGTTCCCAGCGGGCCGGTTCACCCACGGCTTTCTCCGGGCGCGTCGAGAGGTAAGCCTCGATCTGCTCAAAGCCGAAAGCGCGCAGCATCTCCAGCGAGAAGCGCAACACACGCAGCACCTCGTCCTCGATCTGCTCCGGCGTGCAGATGATGTGCGCGTCGTCCTGCGTGAAGCCGCGCACGCGCATCAGACCATGCAGCACGCCACTCTTCTCGTAGCGGTAGACCGTCCCCAACTCCGCCCAGCGCAGCGGCAGCTCGCGGTACGAGCGCAGACTGGTCTTGTAGATCAGGATGTGAAACGGGCAGTTCATCGGCTTGATGAAATACTCCTGCTCGTCAATCTCCATCGGCGCGTACATGCTCTCGCGGTAGAATCCGAGATGTCCCGAGGTCTCCCACAGCCAGCTTTTGCCGATGTGCGGCGTGTACACGAAGTCGTAGCCGCCCTCGATATGCCGGTCGCGCCAGAAATCCTCGATGGTCTTCCGCACGATCGCCCCGCGCGGATGCCAGTAGGCCAGTCCCGGCCCCGCTTCCTCGTGGAAGGAGACCAGGTCCAGCTCCTTGATCAGCCGCCGATGATCGCGCTTCTTGACCTCCTCAAGCCAGTCGAGGTACTCACGCAGCTCCTCAGGCTTCTCCCAGGCGGTGCCGTAGATGCGCTGGAGCATCGGGCGGTCGGAGTCGCCGCGCCAGTAAGCCCCCGCGACGTTGAGCAACTTCACCGCCTTGGGGTTGATCTCCCGCGAGTTCTGCACGTGCGGCCCCCGGCACAGATCCGTGAACGCGCCGCTCCTGTAGATGGAAAGCCGGGGATGTTCGGTCTTCTCGCCGTATTCGTCGGCGCCGCGCTCCAGAATGTCGTGGATGAGCTCCAGCTTGTAGGGCTGATCGGCAAACAGCGCCTCTCCTTCCTCTGCCGTGATCTCCTGGTACTGGAAATCCAGGTTCGCGGCGAGCAGCTCGCGCATCCGCGCCTCGATTTTGTCGAGATCCTCCTCGGTCAGCGGACGGGGGAGGTCGAAATCGTAGTAGAAGCCCTGCTCAATGGGCGGACCGATGGCGACCTTGCCCTCCGGGAACAGCTCCAAAACGGCGGCTGCCATGATGTGAGCCGTGGAGTGTCGAATCCGATACAATTGACTGGCGCGATATTCTTCGGGACTCATCGTTTTCATTGCTGCACCTCCTCCTTCGAAAATAGGCGAATCAGCGAATAAGCAAGAAAGCGAATAAGCGAAAAAATCACTTGCGTGGCAAAGGGTGCGCAAACTTCAGGCTGCGCTCAGGCCGCCCCGGAATGAATTCCGGGTCTGACAGGTCAAGTTCGCTGAAGCGAGCTCCCCCAACAACGCGCTTCAGCGCGGTTGGCTCGTGTCAGGCTGGGGATTCCATCCCCAGCCAAACTGGCGAGCCGTCGCAGCCTCTGCTCACGACTCACATTCTCTTGCTCGCACCGTGTGCGCCAGCACATGGCGTCTCCTTCCATACGAAAACGCCCCGCATCCTCTTGGGACGCGGGGCGTTGCGTGGTTCCACCCAAGTTCCGCTGCCAGGGCAACGGCACTCTTACGGCGTTAACGGGCCAACCCGGAGGTTT
>JAGPHL010000295.1 GCA_018055515.1 Anaerolineae bacterium | reverse complement strand
GAGCAGTACGGCATCGCCGTCATTCCAACCTACGTCATCTGGGGAGAGGAGCAATTCCGGGATCGCATTGATCTCCAGGCGCCGGAATTCTATCGCCGCCTGGAAACGGACCCCGTCTATCCGTCGTCATCCCATCCCACGCCGGGGGATTTTCTGGCCCTCTACCAGCGGCTATGCGACGAGGGAGCGACGGACATTGTGGTGCTCACCGTGAGCAGCGCTATGAGTGGCACCTACAATGTGGCCCGACAGGCCGGCGCCATGGTCAGCGTGCCCGTCCACGTGATTGATTCGAAGGGGCCGACGATGTCGCTGGGCTGGCAAGTCCTGGCGGCAGCGCGCGCCCGCGAGGCTGGCGGCGATGTGGAAGCCGTAATCGCTGCCGCCGAGGACGCCCGCTCACGCATGGTCCAGCTGGTCTACATGGAATCTATCGAATACCTCCACAAAGGCGGACGCATTGGCAACGCCGTCAATTTGCTGGGGACGCTGCTCAAAATCAAGCCCGTGGTCTACATTGATCACAACAGCGGCCTGGTGGAAGTGGAGACGGCGGTGCGGACGCGCACGCGCGGCATCGAGACGCTTTACAAGGGATTTTTCAAACGGCTGGATACGAGCAAGCCGCTCCATGTCGCGGTGCTGCATGGCGACGTCCCAGAGGAGGCCGAAGCGCTGGCGGAGCGCATCCGGGAGGAGTTCCATCCCCAGGAGCTGCTGATCAACATCACCGGCCCGGTGCTCGGCATCAACACCGGCCCGCGAGCGCTGGCGCTGGCAGGGTACACCGAAGCGTAGCGCCCCCTTCAGGGGGAACGACGGAACGCGCGCACGTTGGTACGTGCGCGCGTTTGCGTCCCTGTAAAAGCCTTCAGACCAGAGGGAACGCCATCATATTGTACGTTCTGTATTGACAGAACGTTAAGAACGCGCTATAATATGCGTCGAAAATCCAATCTCACGAGGTGAACATGTCCCTGACAACCCTAGCGAAAGGCCTCACCACTGAAGAAGCGTTACAGCGTCAGCGCGAGTTTGGCCCCAATGCCCTCCCGGAAGGCAAGCGCGCCTCGGCCTGGAGCATCTTCTTCAATCAATTCAAAAATCCCCTGGTCTACGTCATCCTGGCCGCAGCGTTGATTTCGCTGCTGATGCAGGAATTCAGCGATTTTATCATCATCATGATCGTCGTTCTCCTGGATTCCATCCTGGGCTTCGTCCAGGAATACCAGGCGCAGCAGACGTATACCGCGCTCAAAGGAATGCTCAAACCCACCACCACCGTCATCCGCGATGGGGAGCGCCAGGAAATCGAGGTGCGCGACCTCGTTCCAGGCGACCTCGTGCTGCTCAACGCGGGCGAGCACATCCCTGGCGACGGCGAAGTGCTCGAAGCGCTCAAGTTGACGGTCGAAGAGGCCATTCTCACCGGCGAAAGCGAGCCGGTCAGCAAGACCACCGCGCCGGAACAAAATCAACTCTTCATGGGCACCACGGTGCTCACCGGGCGGGGCTTGATGCGCGTGACCGCCACCGGAGCGCGCACGGAGCTGGGCCAGATCGCCACCAGCCTCCACGAGGAAATCGAGGCCAAGACGCCCTTGCAGATTCGCCTGGAAGCCTTCAGCCGCACACTCACCCGCCTGGTGCTGGCGATTACGGCCGCCATTTTGATCATCGGCCTGCTCTCAGGCCGGCCTTTCCTCGAAATGCTGCGCGTCTCCATCATCCTGGCGATTGCGGCCATCCCCGAGGGCCTGCTCATCGCCGTGACGGTCATTCTGGTGCTGGGGATGCGGAAGATCCTCAAGCGCAATGGTCTGGTGAAGCGCTTGCTGGCGGTGGAAACACTCGGCTCGGTGACGACGATCTGTACGGACAAGACCGGCACGCTCACGGAAGGCCGGATGAAGGTGACCCACGTCGCCGTCAACGACCCCCAACGCGCGTTGGAGGTGATGGTGTACTGCAACGACCTCGAAGGCCCCGTGGACGCCGCGCTGTGGGAATACGCGCGCGCGCAGCTCGACGCCGATCCCCAGGAGTTGGTCGCCCAAAGCGAGCGCCTGGGCGAGGAGCTGTTCAGCAGCGAGACGAAGTTCATGATCGCCGCACAGCGCGTCGCCGAGGGCACCGTCCACTACCTCAAAGGGGCGCCCGAGATTGTGCTGAAGATGTGTGACGCGCCGGCGTCGCAGCAGGAGCAAATCCTGGCGCAGGTGGAACAGTGGGCCAGTGAGGGCTTGCGCTTGTTAGGGCTGGCCTACCGCCCGGATGGGATGTTGGGCGATCACACCGGTTATCGCTGGGTGGGACTGCTCGCCATGGAAGATCCCATCCGCGAGGGGGTGCACGAGGCCATTCAGGTCGCAACCCGCGCCGGCATCAAAGTCAAAATGATCACGGGCGACTATCGCAAGACCGCCGAGCGCATCGCCGGCATGATCGGCTTGCTCACGGCTCCAGACCAGATTCTGGATGGCGACGAGCTGCGGACCCTCAGCGACGAGGAATTGACCGCCCGCGTATCCGACATCAGCGTCTTTGCGCGCATTCGTCCGCAAGACAAACTCCGCATCGTGCGCGCCCTGCAAGCGCGAGGCGAGATCACGGCCATGATCGGAGACGGCGTCAA
>JAGPHL010000077.1:6694-11636 GCA_018055515.1 Anaerolineae bacterium | reverse complement strand
TCAGCCCCGGAATTCATTCCGGGGCGGCCTGAGAGCGGCCCGAAGTTCGTGCACCCTTTGCCACATAAGTGATTTTTCGCCTTTTCGCTTTTTCGCCTTTTCGCTGATTCGCTGACTACTGACCTGCTGATCTCTATTTTCTGAGGAGGTTACAGATGATTGAAAAGAAGGGCTTCGGACGCACGGGACACATGAGCACGCGCACGCTCTTTGGGGCGGCGGCGCTCGGCAATGTGACGCAGGAAGAGGCGGATCAGGTCCTCGCGCTGCTGTTGCGCTACGGCGTCAATCACATTGACACCGCCCATTCCTACGGTCAGGCGGAACTGCGCATCGGGCCATGGATGCGTGAGCACCGCGATGAATTCTTCCTGGCGACCAAGACGGAACAGCGCACGTACGAGGGCGCCTGGGCGGAGCTGGAAACCTCGCTGCAACTGCTGCAGACCGATCACATTGACCTCTGGCAGATGCACGTCCTCATCACCGAGCAGGACTGGCAGACGGCGATGGGGCCTGACGGCGCGCTGAAGGCTTTCATCCAGGCCCGCGATCAGGGGATCGTGCGCTTCCTGGGGGTCACCGGGCACGAGCTCGTCGCGCCGCGGATGCACCTGCGCAGTCTCGAACGCTTCGACTTTGACGCGGTCCTGTTGCCTTACAACTACGTGCTGATGCAGAACCCGCAGTATGCCGCCGATTTTGAGGCGCTATTGGCCGTCTGCGCCGGCCGCAACGTCGCCGTGCAGACCATCAAATCGCTCTGCCGGCGCCCCTGGCCGGCGGACACAGGGCGCAATCGGAGTACCTGGTATCAGCCGTTGGAGGCGCCGGAAGCCATTGATAAAGCCGTTCACTGGGTGCTAGGCGACGCGCGCGTCTTCCTCAACACCGTGGGCGACATTCACCTGCTGCCGCTGGTGCTGGACGCGGCGGCGCGCTTCGAACGACGCCCTACCGCTGCGGAGATGGCGGCGTTGGTCGAAGAGCAGGGCATGGCGCCGTTGTTCGTGTGAGCGCGATTCGCATTCCTGGCGCGTCAGGATAATCGCACGCGCATGTAGGAAGACGTGGCTCATCGTCGAAAACTGCAACGCTTCGGGGTGCTCTGCGCGGCGCTGGCAGCGCTCTTGGTGCTCGCCGGCGGCTTGCGCGCTCTCACGTTGACCTCGGGACGCCCGTTGGCGCTTGATTTCTCGTGGCTCCTGCGGTTCGACACCTACGAGGGCGAGCTGCGTGCGGAGTGGTTGCTCGTCGCGGTGCGGTTGCTGGTGTTGATCGCTCTGGTGCTCGCGCCGTTGGCGCTCATCGTGGCGCTGGTAGACCGGCGCTTGCGGCGGCGCGTCCTGCGGGGCATGGTGTCCGTGGGAATGCTCCTGCTCCTGGCGCGGGCGATTCAGAACGCGGGGCGCCCTCCCTTTGAGCCGCAGGAACCGCCCGTTGAAGAATCCGCGATTCCCCAGGCCGACGCGCTGGCAGGGGACACGTTTTCGGCTCCTGCGGGATGGGTGGTCTGGTCGGTGAGTGGGGGGATCGCGCTGTTGGCGATCGCCGCGGTGGGCGGCGGCCTGTGGCTGCTCTGGCGACGCCATCAGCCGCAGCCGGCGCCGCTCGAATTGCTGGCTCAGGAGGCGGGGGTCGCGCTCGAGGCCCTGCGGGAGGGCGGCGATCTGCGTAACATTATTATCCGCTGTTACGCCGAAATGGAGCGGGTGGTGGCGACGACACGTGGCGTGCAACGGCAGGACGCGATGACCGCGCGGGAGTTTGAATTGCAGCTGCAGCGTCTGGGGTTGCCGCAGGCGCCGGTGAGGGAGCTGGTGCAACTCTTCGAGGCGGCGCGTTACGGTAGGCGCGCCCCGGGCGAGCTGGACGAGCAACGCGCTATCGCCAGCCTGAGTGCCATCGTCGCTGCCTGCCGGGGAGTCCGATGAAGAAGTTCCCGCCGGTATTCTGGTGGCTCGCGGCGGTGCTGGGATTGCCGCTGGCGGCGTTCCTGGCCTGGTGGTGGCGCGCCTGGATCCGCGAGCTGGTGGTCGTCCCCCTGGCGTATTTTCTCTGGCTCGTGGGGCGCGTCTTTGAGAGCCTGCCGCAGCCCGTGATCTGGGGAGCGCTGGTGCTGGGCACCTTACTGGTGGCGTTGCGGCTACTGGCGGGCAGCGTCGCCCCGCCGCCGGCTGCCCGTACGACCCCCGATTCTGGCGGACGGGTTTCGGAATGGCTGCGCTGGCTGCACCTGACCCGTCGCGGCGTCTATTCCAGGGACGGGTTGGCGCGTCACATCGGGGACGCGGCGGTGGCGGTGTTGGCGTACCGGCAGCGTTGCACGCCGGGCGAAGTGCGCCTGCAGGTGCGCGAGGAGGCGCTCGAGCTTCCCTCGCCGCTGGATGCCTACCTGCGCGCTGCGTTGGGACGGGGCACGTTGCGCCGCGAGACTTCGCTTCCCACGTTGTGGCCCTGGCGCGTGCATCGGCCGCAGCCCGAAGTCATCGGCGAGGTGGAGGCGATACTGGACTACCTCGAAGCCGCGATCGAGGCGGACGCGCCGGGGTCGTCCCCGCAGGAGGAGCCGTGAACCGCGTCTTGCTGGCGGGACTCCTCATTTTCGCGCTGCTGGCCGCCGGGCTGGCCGCGCTGGATGGCCGTTTTCTTCTCTTGCTCATCCCCTTGCTGATCTATGTGGGCGCGGCGTTGCTGAGGATGCCGGAGGAGATTGCCGTGCGCGCTTACCGCGACGTGCGTCCCCTCGCCGCGCAGGAGGGCGAGCGCGTCACTGTGAGCCTGCACCTGGTCAACACGGGGTCAGAAATCGCGCTGCTGGAGGTGCACGATGCACTGCCGGAGCGCCTGCGCGTGCTGGCCGGGGCGACGGAGCAGCTTGTCGCGCTGCCGGCGGGCGCCGCGACTCGTCTGGAATACGTCGTGGAAGCGCCGCGCGGCAGCTACGAGTTCCAAAGCGTCCTGGTCGCCGTGAGCGAGACGTTGGGGCTGTTCCGGCGCACGGCGCGGCTGCCGGCGTATGGCGGGTTCAGCGTCATGCCGCGCGCGCCGAGGCTGCGCTCGTTGGAAATCCGCCCGCGGCGCACGCTGGGATTTGCAGGCCCCATCCCCTCGCGGCAGAGCGGGGTGGGGGTGGATTTCTTCGGCGTGCGGGAATATCAGCCCGGCGACCCCCTCCGCCGCGTGAACTGGCGCGCCATGGCGCGGCGTCCCGATCGTCCCTACACCACCGAATTCGAGCAAGAGCGCACCGCCGATGTCGGCCTGATTTTGGACGTGCGTCGGCAGAGCGCTTTTGAGATGGAGGGGATTTCGCTGCTGGAGTATGGCGTGCAGGCGACCGCGGCGCTGGCGGAGTCGCTGCTGCACGACGGGCATCGGGTGGGCTTGCTGCTCTACGGGCGCGGCATCGAGTGGGTTTTCCCAGGCTATGGGCGCGTGCAGCGGGAGCACATCCTGCGCGCGCTGGCAAACGCCGGCCCCGGCGATAGTCAGGTCTTCGCCAGCCTGGATTTTTTCCCCGCGCGGCTTTTCCCGCCCCGCTCGCAGCTGATCTTCATCAGCCCGCTGCAGAGTGACGATCTGGGGATGCTCTTTCGCCTCCGCGCGCACGGCTACGCGGTGTTGGTGGTCAGCCCCGACCCGGTGGCGTTTGAAGTGGCGCATCTGCCCGCCGATCCGTTGTTGCCCGTGGCGATCCGGCTGGCGCAATTGGAGCGGCGGTTGCTGTTGCAGCAGCTGCGTCAGGGAGGGATCGCCGTCGCGGATTGGCAGGTGCAGCGGTCGCTGGACGAGAGTCTTCACGCCACGGTGGCGCGCGCGGTGCGGGGTGGACCGTGGGTGGGGAGGGCGCCATGAGGCTGACGCGGCGGGTCTTTTGGGGCGCGGTGGCGCTGGCGGTTGGGGCGCCGACGGTCGGCGCGCTGCTGCGGGGCGTCACGACGTTGCCGCTCGGAGCGCTGGTGCTTGGCGCTCTGTGGATCGTGCTTGCGGAACGCACGCGCCTGGCGGGCGCGGTTTTTGCACTCTGCGTTGGCGGGATCGCCCTGGGGATCTGGCTGGAAGTCGGCATCGGCTGGCTGCTGGTGGGCATGACGGCCGCGCTGGCCGCCTGGGATTTGGAGGCCTTCAATGCCCGGCTGGCGAGCATTGCCCGCGTCGAAAACGAACGCGAGCTGGCGCGCGAGCACCTCCGGCAGCTGGGGCTGGTCTGTGGGATCGGCCTGAGTGTGGCGCTGGCGGCGTCACGCCTTCGCGTGCAGCTCAGCTTCGGGGCGGCGTTGTTCCTGGCGTTGACCGCTGTGTTGGGGTTGGGTTACGTCCTGCGGAGTCTCGGCGAATAGCATTTCCTGTTGGAGGATGGCATGACCCTTGAAATTCACGCTGTGCAAACCTGGAGCGCGCGCGTCCTTGCCGAAGTCGAAAAGGCCATCATCGGCAAGCGGGAGCTGTTGACGCGGCTGCTGGCGGCGATTCTCTCTTCCGGCGGACACGTGTTGCTGGAGGATTACCCCGGCCTGGCGAAGACGTTGATCGCGTCGAGCTTTGCGACGGCGCTGGGGCTGGATTTCAAACGCATCCAGTTCACGCCCGATCTGTTGCCCGGCGACATCACCGGCGGTTACGTCTATGACCGGAACGCCAACCGCTTCGTCCTGCGGCAGGGGCCGATTTTCGCGCATATCATCCTGGCGGATGAAATCAACCGCGCGTCCCCCAAGACCCAATCGGCGTTGTTGGAAGCGATGCAGGAGTATCAGGTCACGTTGGAGGGCGAGACCCTGCCGCTGCCGCAGCCTTTTCTGGTCATCGCCACCCAAAATCCCATCGAATACGAGGGCACATTTCCCCTGCCCGAAGCGCAGCTCGATCGCTTCATCATGAAACTGTCGGTGGGCTACCCGACGATCGAGGAGGAGCAGGAGATCCTGCGACGGCGGCG
>JAGPHL010000077.1:0-6594 GCA_018055515.1 Anaerolineae bacterium | reverse complement strand
CCAACATCGCTTGCTAAGAACCGACCTGTCCTGGGCTTTAGGGTGGTTTTCGATTGAAAGTGGTTTTCACTTAAAGCGTTGGAAAGCACGGTGTTTATGCCATTAGCCATGGAGCCGGCATAAATGCGTTCCCTCCCAACCGGCAGCTGGGGCAGATACCGCCTTCGGCGGCGAGGGTGATTCCCGGGCGCCAGCCGCGGGCTCATCCGCCGTCCCCACGATGCGTTTTGACAAGGAATGAGGTTCATGGAAAGACTGACTGCCCTTCAAATGATCGAAAAGGCCAGGACGGTCCTCTATCCCAGAAAGCTATCCCATGATAACTCGGCTGGCGATGTCGCCTGTGCCTTGCTGACTTCAGAAGGGAATCTTTTCTTCGGCGTGTGCATTGATGTGGGAAGCGGCATTGGCTTCTGCGCTGAGCATAGCGCCATCGCGGCGATGATCACCGCCGGTGAAACCAGTATTGCGCAAATCGTTGCCGTCTGGGGAGAAGGGGTCGTTTTGCCTCCATGCGGCAGGTGTAGAGAGTTCATGTATCAGATTGATAGCACGAACTACGAAAATACCGAAGTGATATTAGGTGAAGATCGAGTGGTCAAGCTCAAAGATCTTCTTCCCCATCCCTACGATGAAGTATGGGACATTTCGAAGACTGCTTGAGCATTCAGGAAGGCGACAGGTCGTGACGAGAGAGGTCGTCGCTTCACCCCTGCGCCGCCTTTCACTGAATTCACGAGGTGACCATAGGGACAAAGTCGCCGGCGCGCCGACGGCGGCCAAATGGCACGAGATGGGGGTCAGATGGGTCATTCTGTGAATGTGAGGGGCGGGCTTCCGCCGTTGGAAGGGTACGGCGTGCCGACGGCATTCGGGGAGCTGTGCATCGGTTGGGAGGAGGTCGCGGCCGGCGTGCGGGTGGGGCAGATCTTTCTCCCCGGCGCGGCCTCCCCGACCGTGAGGACGACTTCGCACACCGCTCCGCCGGTTATCGTGGAGCTGGGCGCCCGTCTGCAGGCTTTCCTTGCGGGAGAGGCGGTCACTTTCGACCTGGCGCTGCTGGCGCTGGAGCGTTGCGGCGATTTTCAGCGGCGCGTGTTGCTGGCGGAAGCGGCGATCCCGCGCGGTTGGGTGAGCACCTATGGACGGATGGCGGCGCATTTGGGGACGCCGGGCGCCGGGCGGGCCGTGGGCAACGCGCTGGCGCGCAATCCCTTCCCCCTGGTCATTCCCTGCCATCGGGCCGTGCGCTCCGATGGCGCGCTGGGAGGTTATCAGGGAGGCGTTCAGATGAAGCGGAAGCTCCTGGCGCTGGAGGGGGTGGCCTTCCGCGATGCGCTGCACGTATCTCTTGAGCGGGTGTGGTATCTCTGACGTCGTCGGTCTCCCGTTAAATGCGGCATTAAAACGCCGTATTGACAAAATTAAAACTGATATTAAAATTATATCAGTTTCAGCGCCTTTTATCCAATAAGTTAAAACATAAATGTGAATTTTCGAGGTGCTCCGTGAGCCAAAAGCGTGGGGGGTGGGCGGCGCCGTTTTTTACCATTTGGACCGGGCAAGCGCTTTCCCTGTTGGGAAGTCGGCTGGCGCAATTCGCGCTCGTCTGGTGGGTGACCGAGACCACCGGCTCGGCGACGACTCTGGCGACGGCGACGCTCGCCGCGTTGTTGCCCGAAGTGCTCTTGGGGCCGTTTGCGGGGGCGCTGGTGGACCGTTGGAATCGCCGCCGCGTAATGATGATCGCCGACGGTTGCATCGCGTTGCTCTCTGTGGGGGTCGTCTATCTTTTCTGGTCGGGCAACATCCGCATCTGGCACATCTACTTCATCATGGTCGCGCGTTCCCTGGGCGGCGTCTTCCATTGGCCGGCGATGCAATCTTCGACCTCGCTGATGGTGCCCAAAGAGCAGCTGGCGCGGGTGGCGGGCATGAATCAAACGCTCTTTGGCGCGTTGAACATCGTCGCGCCGCCCTTGGGCGCCCTGCTGATGACGGTCCTGCCGTTGCACGGGGTGATGGCGATTGACGTCGTCACCGCGTTGCTGGCGATTTTGCCGCTGGCTTTCATCGCCATCCCGCAACCGCAGCGTCCTGCCGGCGCAGCGACGGGGACAGGATCCCCCTTCAAGGGCTTGTGGACGGACGTCCAGGGCGGCCTGCGGTACATCTGGGGCTGGAAGGGGCTGTTGGGTATTTGCCTCCTGGCGATGCTGATCAACTTCTTTGCGTCGCCGGCGATGCAGCTGCTGCCGATCTACGTCACGACTCACTTCAAGGGTGAGGCGCTGCAACTCGGCTGGCTGGAATCGGCGTGGGGAGTGGGCCTCCTCGGCGGCGGGCTGCTTTTGACGCTGTTCGGGGGCTTCAAGCGTCGGATGATCACGTGCATGGTGGGCATCGTCGGCCTGGGGCTGGGCTTCCTGGTCGTCGGCGTCACTCCGGCGTCCCTGTTTCCCATGGCGCTCGGTGGGCTGTTTTTCGGCGGCGTGATGAATTCACTCTGCAATGGCTCGCTCACGGCGGTGATGCAGGGGGCCGTGGCGCCGGAAATGCAGGGGCGTGTTTTCACCGTAGTGGGCAGCCTGAGCGCCGGCATGTTGCCTTTGAGCATGGCGCTGGCCGGTCCCTTCGCCGATGCCGTGGGAGCGCGCACGCTGTTCCTGGTGGGGGGCGGGATGCAAATTCTCTTGGGGGTGGCCGGGTTTTTCATCCCGGCGATCATGCGCCTCGAGGACGACGCGCGCGCGATCGCTCAAGTCCGTGAGGGCCTGCCGACGTCTGTGCCGCTGGAGACTGTGCCTTGAGTGCAACTCATGCTCCCCTGGCCTTGCATCCCTTGCCCCGACGCTTGAGCGTGATTCTGGTGTTGCTGGCGGCGGGAGGCGCGATCTTGTGGGGCGGGCTGAGGCCGTCTGAACGGGCCTGGGCTCACCCTGCCCCCCGCGCCTTCACCGGTGAGCCTTTCACTGACACGACGGAGAGTTTTATTTATTTGCCCCTCGCTCTTTCCAATTACAGTCGGGCCTGTGAGCCGATCCCCGACGTGAGGTATGCCGCGCTTTCAGTGGTCAATCCGCACAATCCCGACGCCGAGAACGACCCCGGCTACAACCTGGGCCTGTTGGGCTATGAACTCACGGACGCCTACCGCGGGTTGGTGGATTACGACGGCGACGCCGATCCTAACGCGCCACAATTCCCCGCTCTGTTTGGCGATCAGCGTGTGCCAAATTTCCCCAACGTGTATCGTCTCTATCACGGTTGGGGTGAGCCGATTACAGACTGGCCCGTCACCATGCTTGGCATGGGGGTGGAGGAGGCCGAGATCCTACATGTGCCGGAGAGCGGCTACCGGATTGATCCGCAGGGCTATCAGGTGCTGGTGATCTACGCGAGCGAACAGCGGATTGCCATCAACTACACGCGGGGCGATCACCTGTTGGGCTATACCGTCTACGTGGAGAACGTGTGTGTGGAGCCGTCTCTGTTGGAGCTCTACCGGCAATTGGACGCCGCCGGGCGCACCGAGTTGCCGGCGCTGTATGGCAGTCAGCCGTTTGGACGGGCTACGGCTACGGAGATCCGCGTCGTGATTCGGGATACGGGAGCCGCGATGGACCCGCGCTCGCGCAGGGATTGGTGGCGTGGCCGTTGAAGGGCTTGCAGTGGCGCGCGAGAAGGGATGCGCCCCCGACGTGACACGGAAACGGGGATCCCCGGCGTCTCAGGGGTGAAGCGTCCCCTTGCCCGATTTTTCCCCCACAGTTTCCCCAGCCGGCTCTTCCGGCGGCGCTTCCGGCAGGGTGAAATGGAAGACGCTCCCGACGCCCAACGTGCTTTCTACCCACATACTGCCGCCGTGCATTTCCACCAGATTCCTGGCGATGGCCAGCCCCAGGCCCGTCCCCGTTTGCTCGCGGATGGTGGGATTCTCGGAGCGGAAGAACTTGGTGAACAGCCGCTGTTGATCTTCCGGACTGATCCCGATGCCGTTGTCCATCACGGCGCAGTGGATAAACCCCGGCTCTTTTTCGTGGCGCTTTGCCCGCACGGCGATGGTGCCGCGCGCGGGCGTGTATTTGACGGCGTTGCCCAGCAGATTGATGAGCACCTGGGCGAGGCGGTCGGGATCGGCATAGACGGGCGGCAGCGAGTCGGGGATGTCGGTGATGAGGAATTGCTGTTTGCTCTGCAACTGTTCCTGGACGATCCGCACAGCCTCTTCCACTGCCGCCTTGAGCGACGTGGAAACCGGGTTGAGGCGCAGTTTTCCGCTCTCCATGCGGGAAATATCGAGCAGATCGCTGACCATGATGCGCATCCGCTCCACATTCCGGCTGATGACGTCCATGAATTCTTGCTGCTGCGGCGTCAGCGGGCCGACAACGCCCTTGCGGAGCATGTCCGTGTACCCGCGAATGGAGGTCATCGGCGTGCGGAGCTCGTGCGATACCAGCGAGACGAAGTCATTTTTGGCCTGATCGGCGCGCACGAGCGCCTCGTAGAGCCGCGCGTTCTCGATGGCGATGGCGGCCGTGTCCGCGAGCCGCACGGCGAATTGATACTCTTCCTCCGTGAAGGGGCGCTTGCCCGCCTGCAGCCAGAAAATTCCGAGGGGGCGCTCTTCGCGTAGCAAGGGCAGGAGCAGGCGGTGCGGGGTGAAATCGGGCCGGCGTTGACGCAGCGCCTGCCATGCCGCGTTAGAATCCGGTTCGGTCTCGCCGAGGCGTGCTACCCATCGCAGCCCTTCCTCCGCCAGCAGCCCCAGCGCGCCGGACTCGGCCTCGATCGCCGTCGTGACCCACCGCACGCTGTGTTCCATCACACTGCTGTGGTTGAAGTTGGCATTGAGATCCCGCGCCATCTCTTGCAGCACCCGTAATTCGCGCACACTGCGCAGCAGCGCGCGTGACGTCTGCTGATGGGCGCGGGCATTGGCCAGCGCGAGGGCGGCTTGATTGGCAAAGGCGGCCAGCGTCGCCAGATCGTCCGGCGAAAAGATGCCGGACTTCATGCGATTTTCCAGATACAGGGCGCCGAGCAGCTCCCCCTGAACCATGAGCGGCGCACAGAGGATCGAACGCAGCCCGTAGGCGATGATGCTCTCGCTGCTGCTAAAGCGCGGGTCGCGCTGCGCGTTGTTCGTGAGCAGGGCTCGCCCCTGGGCGATCATTTGCTGGATGATGCTGTGACTGAATTGCACCTCGCCCTCGTCGAAGGGCAGGCCTTGGTCGGTGCGGCTGATCAGGACCCGCCACGTCCCGTCTTCCACCAACATGACCATGCCGCGCTCGGCCCCGGTCACCCGAATGACGAGGTCCATCACATTTTGCACGGTCTCTTCCCAATCAATGGACTGGGCCAGCGCCTGGCTCGCCTCATAGAGCAGGCCCAGCCTGGCGTTGCGGTCGAGGGCCGCATGGCGCTGGAGCTGGTGCAGCATCTCCTCCCAGGCCGCCAGGTGCATTTCAAGCTCATCGAGAGAGAGCTGCTGCTGGCCCAACGCGAGGCGTTGATTGTGGATGAGATCCCGCAGCAGCGTCAATGTGGCTTCGGTCTGTCCTACATCGGGAAATTTTAGGGCTTCCATTGCATCTTTTGCATCTTTTTCCGTACTTTGCACAGTGCGCAGTGGAAATCACTGCGGCGCATGTTCGAGCCAGTACACCAATCCACCCCAGGGTTGCCATTGGTCGAAGCGGGCCACCTCGCGGCGGGTTGCCAGATCGGGGGTGGCGGGGACGCATTCGTAGCGGCCCAGCGCCAGCAGCAAATAGGCGCGCGCGCTGTTGGTCATCCCCGGGATTTGATTCAGCTGCGTCAGCAAGTCGGGCAACGGCGGGACAGTGACGAGGAGGCGCTCTAGTTGCTGGTCATGATGCTGGTAATAACGCGCGGCGTGCAGGATTGTCGTCCCCCGTTCCACTCCGAGGATGCGTTGGGTGACTTCCTCCTCGGCCAACACCTGCCCGGCGGTCGGCAGCGCATGGCGGGTTGGATTGGCCGGGAGCGGATCCCCCAATCTATCTACGAGTTGCGCCAGGCGTTGCGCGGCGTTGTTCAGGGGCATCTCCGCGAGCAGGAGCGCCTTGAGCAGGTCCTCGAAGAAATCGGCCCCGCGCAGGAAGCGCACTCCCTGGCGGGTCGCGGCCTGGAGGTCCGCATCCTCGCGGGCGCGCTCCAGGAAGGGCGTAAACGTCTCGCCCAGGCGCAACATCCGCCAGGTCTTCTGGCTCAGCTCCTCGACTTCTGCGGCGTTGAGGTGCAGTTCTACCTGAATCTGCAGGCCCGCCGGCGTCTGGGTGATGTTCATCGCCGTTGTCTGCCCCGAGCTCAACCGCTCCACCCGCTCCAGGCATTCAGGGCTCCTGCAGGGGGAAAACGGCGGCAGGAGCAGCCAACGAGAGCGCAGGAGGAGCTCTTTCAATGAAAAATCTGCGGGGACGGTCAAAATCCAGTGCATACGCTTATCTTTTACAGGGCTTTGGCTGTGCGTTGTACCTTCAACGCACGCTTACCATACCATAACTCAACCTGAAGTGGGGTTCCAACGCGGTTACGGTTCAGTTACTGCAAGGTGCAGTTGCG
>JAGPHL010000076.1 GCA_018055515.1 Anaerolineae bacterium | reverse complement strand
CACGTTCGCACGTTCGCACGTTAATACCCGATCCAGTAAGTGATCCACGCTACCAGGGCACTGGTGGCTACCAGGATCACGATCAGCAAAATGATGATCACGGTTTTCTTCAGGCGCGGCAGACGATCCTGAGGTTGTGAGAGGGGCGTCTTAGACGTTTGTTGCTCGCCTTGCTGGCCATAACCTCTCGCCACGTCTGGGTGTTTCACAGGAAAGGATTCTTCACTTGCGCCGTTCTGCTCTCTCATGCTTCTATGATATCCTATGAGCGTAACATCACGCGAGGAAAAAGGTTAAAGGGAGTTACATAAGAGTAAAAAGTAGTTAACCGGGACTTGTTGGTTGTCTGTGGTTGACAAGGGTTCCCCTGGGGCTTATACTGTCATGGTAAACTGGAGAGCTATTGCAAATAGGAGTGAGTCGCTATGGACGAGGCAGCTCGCGCGGTGGTCTTCTGTGACCTGGACGGCACGCTCTACACCGGTCACATCTGGCAGGCGTTGAAGCGTCACTATCAGGCGCGGCGGATGAAACTGCCGACGCTCTATTTCTACCTGTACACGCACATGGCCATCGGGCTTCTGTATCGGCTGCATGTGTGCAGTGAGGAGTACTTTTTCCGAGTGTGGGCGATCCACATGGCCTGGCTGTTCAGTGGATTGACGCCCCTGCAGGCCCAGCAGGTCTTCGATGCGGTGGTCGAGGAGGACGTGCTCCCGCAACTGCGCGCTGACGTCCTGGCGCGGCTCCGTGAGCATCAGGCGCAGGGGGAACCGGTGATCTTGCTTTCGGGCACTTTCCAGCCGCTGCTGGCGACGATCGCCGCGCGTCTGGGATTGGATGGCGCGCTGGGCACGGAGCTGGCGCTGCGCGATGGCCGGTATACCGGGCGTATCGTCCCGCCCTTGTGCTTCGCCGAGGGTAAGGTCTCGCGGCTGGAGGCTTATCGGCGCGCACACCCCGAGGTGGATCCGGCGGCCTGCACGGCCTACGGCGATACGCATTTCGACCGGTTGGCGCTGGAATGGGCGGGGCGCCCGGTGGCGGTGTATCCTAACCCGCGCCTGGCGGCCCTCGCTGTCGAACGGGGGTGGCCGATTGTGGGGAGTCCCCAGCAGTCGGATTGAGCTCTCTTCGGCTTCCTCAGGGGTGAGGATGGATGGAAGCGCTCACTTGCGGAACCAATAGCCTATGCCGTGCTCGGTGAGGATGTGCTGCGGATTGCGGGGGTCGTCTTCCAGTTTGGCGCGCAGACGGCTGATGTAGACTTTGAGGTAGTTGATCTCATCGGTGTACTCGCGGCCCCACACGCGGGCCAGCAGCGTCTCGTGGGGCAACACCTGGCCGGCGTTGCGCACCAGGTGGTACAGCAGCCGGTACTCTGTGGCGGTCAGCGGCACCGGTTCGCCGCGCCGCGTCACCTCCCGGCGGACAAAGTCCACGGCCAGGTCGCCGCTGACGAAGGGCTTTTCGTGGGCCAGGGGCAGCGACTGCGCCCGACGCAACACGGCCCGCACCCGCGCCAGCAGCTCCAGGTGACTGAAGGGCTTGGTGATGTAGTCGTCGGCCCCTAATTCCAGGCCCCGCACCTTGCTCAGTTCATCGTCGTGGACTGTGAGCATGATCACCGGCACGTCGGAAAAGAGGCGAATCTGCTCCAGGACCTGGAAGCCGCTCATGTCCGGCAATCCCACGTCCAGTAAGACCAGCGCCGGCCGTTCTCGTTCCACCATGGCCAGCCCCTCCTCGCCGTCAGATGCTGCGATGATCTCCCAGTTCGACTGTTGCATGCCGAAGCTGACCGAGATCAGGCGCACGACGTCGGGCTCTTCATCCACGATCAGGATCTTCATCCGTTAGCCCCTTTCAATGCAGGGAGGGCGAGGAAAAAAGTGCTTCCCCGCCTGGAGCTGCTTTCCACCCAGACGCGCCCGCCGTGCAATTCCACCAGCTGACGGGCGATGTACAGCCCCAATCCCAGCCCCGCCTTCCCGGTGCCGTCGGGGATGACATAGAAGCGCTGGAAGAGGTGCACTTGATGCTCCCTGGGGATGCCGGGGCCGTCGTCGGCGACGGCGATGAGCAGCTCGTTATGGCGGCGTTCCAGCGTGACCCGCACGTGCCCGCCCTTGGGGGTGAATTTGTGAGCGTTCGCCAGGAGATTGGTCAGCGCCTGCTCAATCCGGCGACGGTCTACGTCGGCCCACACTGCCGCGTCCGGCAGCATGGTCTCCAGGTGTTGCTCTTTCTGTTTCATCAGGGGCGCGATGGCCGTCACGGTCCGCTCCACGATGCGCCGCAGGTCGGTAGGCTGGGTGGCTAGCGTGACCTGTCCGGCTTCCAGGCGGGTGGACTCCAACAGATCGGTGACCAGGGCTTCCAGCCGGTTGGTGTGATGGGTGATGGTCTCCAACAGTTCAGTCTGAACCGCCGGAGTGGCGTCGTGCAGGAGATCCACGGAGGTCTTGATGCAGGTCAGCGGCGTGCGCAGCTCGTGGGAGACGGCGGAGATGAAGCTGCGCTGCAACTGTTCCAGCCGCTGCAATTGTTGGACCTGGTCCCGTTCTCGCTGGTAGAGACGGGCGTTGCGGATGGCCAGCGCCGCCTCCTGGGCCAGGGCTTGCAGCAGCGAGAGGGCGCCCTCGTCGAATTGGGCGGCCGCGCGCTGTCCCACAAAGAGAAGGCCCAGGGGTTCGCCGTTCAACTGCAGGGAGGCGGCGGCATACGTACGGAGGTTCTCTCGGAACGGCAAATTGGGGTACAGGCTGGTGTCGGAGATGACTTGAGGCTCATCGCTGGCCAGGAGCGTGCGGAAGGGTTCTGCGGTCAGGGGCCATCGTAGACCGGCGTGCTGCCGCAGGTCCACGCCGCTGGCCGCGGCTGGCGAGAGCTGAGCGTCGCTTTCGTCGCGCAACAGGAGCACTGCCACGTCGCCGGCCAGCTGCTGGCGGGCAGCGTTGGTTACCGTGTGAAGGGTTTGCTCCAGATCCAGGCTGGTGCTGAGTTGGCGCAACAGTGAGTTCAGGGTGGAGAGGCGTGCGGTGAGCACACGTTCTTGTTCCGTCTCCTCGTGCTCGCGGCGCAGTTGTTCCAGCAGCAGAGCGCAGAGAACCGCGACTATCTGGAGCAACAGCAACTTGGCCGCCACGATGTAGAGCGCCACCGGATTCCACAGCCCGGCCTGGTTGACGGCGCAGGCCCCGACGTAGATCAAGCCGACGACCAGCGTCACCAGAATTGTCGGCACCAGGTCCATGTAGAAGGCCGCACCGATGACATTGAAGACGTAGAGGATGAAGAAGCTGGAATGGTAACCGCCGGTGAGGTAGGTGGCCAGCGTGGCGACGACAGTATCGAGGGCCAGGAAGTTGAGGGGGCGTCGCAGCCAGCGGATTCGCCGGCTGGCGAAAAGCAGCGCCAGATTGTAAGCGCCGACTCCTATGACGACGTAGACAGGCGATACCAGCACTCCCTCATCCATATAGTCGAAGAGGGAGAGCACCGATACCAGCAGCAGCGCCAGCCAGCGCAGGATCAAGAGCATCTGCCCGACCCAGGTCAAGTGGGAGAGCCGGTAAGCCGGCTCGTTCTGCACACTCCGATCTGCTTTTTTCTTCATGGTGCTCCCAATGCTTTCAGCGTCTCCAGCGGGCACGGGTCGCCTTCAGTGTTAATCTACCACCAAGACCGGGAAACGCAACGTGCGGGTGCATGAGAATGTAGCTTGTCGCCGCGGGCGATTGCGCAGGGCGCGATTTTGATGTACAATAATGGTGTCCGTAGGCCCACGAGGATCGTTTTCAGCGAGGATGTGAGACATGCTGCTCTATCGGGAAGTGTTCCTGCGGTAACTACGGCCAACAGGTGAGGTTATGTCAACTACGTGGATGAAAAAACTCGGCTTAGGGCTGATTTTGATGCTCAGTGTGGGCCTGGCCTGCCCGGCGGGCGGTGTGGCTCAGGCGGAGGAGCCATATCGCTATTTCGCCGAGACCGGGCACATCGTCCGCGGCCAGTTCCTGGAGTTCTTCGACAAGTACGGCGGGGCGCGGATCTTTGGCTATCCCCTCACCGAACCTTTTGTCGAGAATGGCCTTACCGTGCAGTATTTCCAGAAAGCCCGTTTTGAGGCGCATCCCACCAATCCGGCGCCCTATCAGGTGCAATTGGGGCTTCTGGGGGTGGAATTGAAGTACGGGAGCGCGAGTGTCGCGCCGCCCTCTTCCAATTCGCGGTCACGGCACTATTTCCCCGAAACCGGGCACACCGTCTCCTATGCCTTCCTGGATTTCTTCAAGGCCAACGGCGGCATTGACGTCTTCGGCTATCCCATCACCGAGATGTACTATGAGCGGGGCCGTATCGTGCAATACTTCCAGCGGCTGAAGATGGAATGGCATCCGGAGGACCGGGTCACGCCGGTGCAGATCGGGAATCTGGGGCAGCTGTACCTGAACGCCTATCGCGACCGCATTCCGCCCGAAGCGCTGCGGGCAGTGGCCAACCCGACGCTGGGCAATGTCACGCCAGAAGCGACGCCCATTGGCGGTCTGCAGGTCTCCCTGTCATTGCGGTATTCGGTGCTGGGCAAGGACACCGATCAGACCGTGTCGGTGCACGTCAAAACGGAGGATGGACAGTCGCTCCCCAATGCGCAGGTCCGCGTCGAGGTGACCAATGCGGCGGGGAAGGTGCTGGGCTCCAGTCCGGTGGTGCTTACCGACGCGCGTGGTTTCGTCAAAGTGCCCCTGACGGTGACCGGCGGGCAGAATGGCGAACGGCTCTTTGTTCGGGCAACGGTGACCTTTGGCGGAGTGCAGGCGGGGGCCGAGGACGTGTTCTTGTTGTGGTGGTGAGCGCCGATCGCTGGCGCTACAGAGCCTCGGTTTTGCAACCGCGTGGGGAATTCTCACGCGGTTTTGTTTGCCTGACCGTCGGGCGAAGGCGAGTCGAGAGGTGGGCAGGCGGCTATTCCTGGCTTTCTTCTGCATCGCCTGACAGCTTCAGGCGCTCCAACAGGTGTTGCAGCCAGGAGCGGCGCTCGGGAGAATGTTGCGCCGGCTTTTGGACACGGCGAAGGCGCGCGACAGCGTGGCGCAGCTTCTGCATTTTGACGACTTGCTCTTCGGTCTCTGGTTTCGTGGCCATGGGGCCTCTCTATTTGCCGGACTTTGCCGGCCCGGTTGAGGTGGAGGAAACATCGCTCAATGTGACGAACGTGTAGCCTACCCCGCGCACATTTTGGATGTAGCGCGGATGTTCAGGGTCCGGTTCGAGCTTGCTGCGCAGCCGGCGAATGTGGACGCGGACGATCGAGCGCGCGCCCCAGGGATCGGCCTCGTAGCCCTGAGCGCAGCGCACCAGATCCTGCGGCGTACAGACCTGATCGGCGCGCTGCATCAGGCATTCGAGCAGTCGGAATTCCGTGGGCGTCAGGTCAATCCGCTGATTGTTGAGCGTCACGAGATGCTTGGCGCGATCTATGAGGACGCCGCTAATCTGCAGGAAACGCTCCTCGTCAGGCGCCTCGGGCTGTGGAATGGGCGTCTCGGTGCTGGCCAGCTCCTGGACCGTGCGCTGCAGGCGTTCCAGCAACAGCCGCCGATGCCGTTCCTGGGCCAGCTCCGAAAGCCCTCGCCGCACCGTCGCCAGAATGTCCTCGACGGGACAGGGCTTGAGCAGATAATCGTAGGCGCCATTGCGCATGGCCTGAATGGCGGTTTCCAGCGTGCCGTAGCCGGTGATCAGAATCACGAGGGTCTCCGGGTTGAGCTTGTGCAACCTTTCCAGCACCTGCAGGCCGTTGAGGCCCGGCAGCCGCAGATCCAGGATCACGAGATCGAAAGTCTCTCCCTGCTCCAGGAGATTCAGTGCCTCTTCCCCTGACCCGGCGAGGGACACGTGAAAACTTTCCAGCCGCAACACTTCCCCGAGGGTGACCCGCTCGGCGGTTTCATCGTCCACGATCAAAATGTGCGCGTCGGCCATCAGTCTGCCTCTTCCTCCCGATGTCGGGGCAGGCGCACGATGAAGGTGGCGCCCGCGCCGGGTGTGCTTTCAACTTCGATGGTGCCGCCATGCCGTTCGACAATCCCGTAACTGATTGCCAGGCCCAGGCCGGTGCCGGTGGTTTTGGTGGTAAAAAACGGCTCGAACAGGTGCTCGTAAGCCGTGGGGAGCAGGCCCGGCCCGCTGTCACGGAAGGCCGCGACCACCTGATCGCGCTCTGCATGGTAGGCGGTGCCGATCCACAGCTGCCCCCCGTTCTCGAGGGCTTCGATGGCGTTGATGATGATGTTCAGGAAGACTTGCGTGAGCTGACTGGCAAATCCCTGCACGGGGGGGAGATCCGGCGCCAACCGCACCACCAGCTGAATGTTCGCCTGCTCCAGACGCTTGTTGGCGAAGGCCAGGGCGTCCTCCACCGCTTTGTTGAGGTCCACCTCCATGGCGACGCCCGAAGCAGGACGGTAGAAATCCAGCATCCGCCGCACGATGCCCACCAGATGATTGACTTCCTGGCGGGCGATGCCGAGGTAGCGCTGCCGTTCCGCCTCGTCGAGGTTGGGGTGTGCGGCGAGATGCATACTGTTTTGCACGGTCTGCAGTGGATTGTTGATTTCATGGGCGATGGAGGCGGTCAATCTGCCGATCGCGGCCATCTTCTCTGCCTGGACCAGCTGGTTTTGGGAGCGCTGCAGGGCTTCGGCGAAGGCGGTCAGTTCGCCGTAGAGCCGCGCATTTTCCACCGCCACCGAGACGCTCGAGGCAACCCGTTCCAGGATGGGCAGGCTTTGCGCGTCGAGCGTTTCGGGCTGCCCCACCACGGTGAGCAGGCCGATGGGTTCATCGTGCATGATCAGGGGGACGTACAGCAGGTCGAGCGGCGCGAGGCCCAGCACTTCTGACCAGAAGCCATCGGCAACGGCCGTTTGGAGCACGGAGCGCCGGTCGTGAAGGGCCTGCGCGGCCGCACTCTGGGCCACGGGAGCGATGCGGCCTTCGAGCCACGCCCCTTCCGCCCCCCGCGAGGTGCGCACGACCCATTCGCCGGCCTCGTCGTCGTAGAGCACGATGGCGAGCATGACGGCTTTCACCAGCCGTTCCAGCCCCTCCAGCGCCGCCGTGAGCACCTGATCCAGGTCCAGGCTGGCCGACACGCGCCGGTTGATCTCGTCCAGCGCCGCCAGCTCTTGATTGCGCTGCCGCAGCACCTGCTCCGTGCGCCGGATCCGCAGGACGGCGTTGAGGCGTGCCAGCAATTCCTGAGCGTCGAAGGGCTTGGTGATGTAGTCATCGGCGCCCATCTCCAGGCCCAGGGCCTTGTTCCGCGATTCGCCGACGCCGGTGACCAACAGCACCGAAATCTGATTCAGATCCGGATCCGCTTTGAGCTGTTCGAGGATGTGAAAGCCGTCCAATCCGGGCAGCATCACGTCGAGCAGCACTGCATCCACGGGGTGCCCTGCCTGTTGCGTCGTGTGCAGTTGGGCCAGGCCTTCTTCGCCGTTGGCGGCCACCAGCACGTCATAACGCTTCGTGGCCAGGATTTCCTGGACGAGGGTGACGATGGCCGGATTATCATCCACAATCAGCACACGTGTCGCCGACATGGGCTGCTCCGTCAGGTTTTTGCGCGGCAGGGACATTTGACCGCGTTCTGAAGAAAAGTATAGCGTATTTTGCAAGCTTGTAAAATGAGGCGATTACACCCACGGCAAACGCCCTTTGCCCTTGCTGACTTCCGGCTTTGTTGTATACTTATGAGCAGAAATGAGGCTCTGCTCACAGGTTTTTCCGCGTGTTACAGCCTGGTATGAGCCTCCCGCCCTTGCTATGAGCCTCCCGCCTTTGCAAGGGACCCATTATCTTTTACGAAGGAGACACACCATGCGCTACCCTCGCTCTGCCGGCATTCTGTTGCATCCAACGTCTCTGCCTGGCCCTTATGGCATTGGTGGGATCGGTGAAGCGGCGTTTCAGTTCGTAGATTTCCTCGTGGAAAGTGGGCAGACGCTGTGGCAAATCCTCCCCCTCGGCCCGACCGGTTATGGCGACTCCCCCTATCAATGTTTCTCGGCCCTCGCGGGCAATCCTTACCTGATCAACCTGGATTGGCTGGCCGCGGAGGGTGACCTCGATCCGGCAGACCTGGCCGAGGCGCCGACTTTCCCCGACGAGTGGGTGGATTACGGCCCGGTGATCTCCTTCAAGACGGCGTTGTTGCACCGCGCGGCGCGGCGTTTCCAGGAACACGCTTCCCCGCAACGCCGGGCGGATTTTGAGCAGTTCTGCGCTGAACAGGCCGGCTGGCTGGAGGATTTCGCGCTCTTCATGGCGCTGAAGGAGTCTCACGGCGGGGCGGTCTGGAACACCTGGGAATGGGAACTCGCCTCGCGTCAGCCGGAGGCGCTGGCCTCCTGGCGCGAGCAGCTCGCCGAAGCCATCCATGCGCACCGCTACTTCCAATATTGCTTCGATCGCCAGTGGGCGCGGGTCAAGCGCTACGCCAACGAACGGGGCCTCAAGATCATCGGGGACATCCCCATCTTCGTCGCTTTCGACAGCGTGGACGTCTGGGCGCATCCCGAATACTTCATGCTGGATGAGAATCGCCTGCCCACGGTCGTCGCTGGCGTCCCGCCGGATTACTTCAGCCCCACCGGTCAGCTGTGGGGCAATCCCATCTACAACTGGAAGGCGCTGGCGAAGGACGGCTATAGCTGGTGGGTGGAGCGCGTCAAGCAGACGCTGCGCGCCGTGGACATCATCCGTTTCGACCATTTCCGGGGTTTCGAGGCGTACTGGGAAGTCCCGGCGGGCGAGCCGACCGCCATCAACGGCAAATGGAAGAAGGGTCCGGGGCTGAAGTTCTTCAACGCGCTCAAGGCCGCTCTGGGCGAGCTGCCCCTCATCGCCGAGGACCTGGGCTTCATCACCCCCGAAGTCGCCGCGCTGCGACGGGCGCTGGAGCTGCCGGGGATGAAGATCCTGCAATTTGCCTTCTCCACCGACGCTTCCAACGCCTATCTGCCGCACAACTACGAGCCTAACTACGCGGTGTATACCGGCACGCACGATAACGACACGACGATGGGCTGGTATTGGAAGGTGGGCAAGGAGGAGCGGCAGATGCTGCAGCAATATCTGGGGCCTGTCGGCGAGCCGATGAATTGGGCGCTGATCCGGTTGGCGTATCAATCGGTGGCGGATCTGGCGATCGTGCCGCTGCAGGACGTGCTCGGCCTGGGCAGCGAGGCGCGCATGAACACCCCCGCCAAGCCCTCCGGCAACTGGGCCTGGCGCTTCCGGATGGAGGCCTTGCAGCCCGAACACAAGACCCGCCTGCGCACCCTGGCGCTCACCTACGGGCGCAAGGAACCCGAAGTTAAAAAGGCCATGCCCAGCTACATGTAGGGGCTGAGCTCTCTATTTCAAACCCACGCCGGGGCGGCAGCAACCGTGATTGCTGCCGCCCCTTTGATGAATCCTCCTGCAGCGCCGGGACCGGCTACGGCGCCGGCGCGTACAGCCAGCGATAGTACGCGAAGTGTTGCGCGATGCGGGTGACGTAAGTGCGGGTTTCCTCCAGGCTGATCAGCTCCACGAAGAGGTCACGATCGCCCCTCGCCGCTTCCCACCAACGGGCGGCATTGCCCGGCCCGCCATTGTAAGCCGCGAGCGCCGGGTAGAGGTCCCCCTCGAAGCGCTCGCGCTGCTGCGCCAGATACCACGTGCCAAAGCGCACACTCACGATCGGGCGGTAGAGATCGGCGGTCTGATAGTCGGGAGGCCAGTTGAGCGCCGCGGCGATTTCTGCCCCCGTCGAGGGGATGACCTGCATCAGCCCGCGCGCCGCCGCCCATGAAGTCGCATAGCCCTCGAAGAGGCTTTCCTGCCGCAACAGAGCGTAGACCAGCAACAGGGGCAGTTCGAATTCGGCAGCGTCTGCAGCGACCAGCTCGCTGAAATAGGTGGGATAGATCAGGCAGCCCAGAAAGCGCGGCGCTTGCGTCAGATCGCCTGCCGGAGAGAGTTGCAAGACCGTGCTGGCGGCGGCGATGGAGGAGCGGTACAACCCCAATCCCCGGAAGATCAGCGCCAGGTGATATTGCGCCAGCGCATCATCCCTGTAGGCAGCACGCAGCCCGTCGAGCTCGGTCCGCGCCTCGTCGTAGCGCTCGGCCCGCAGCAGGAGCGTCCCCAGCTCCAGGCGCGGATCGGCCAGCAGCTCCGCCGGTGGGATGCGCAGGACGGTGGGATCGGCGACTCCCAACCAGGTGGCCAGCCACGGGAAGACGGCGTCCTGTTCGGCGGCCTCGCCGCAGGGGCGGGGATCTCCGGCGGGCGCCTCGAAGGGTTCGCGCCCGGCAAGCAGGTCCGCCGCTCGCAAGCCGTAATAACTCCACGGCGCCGACGCTGCCGTGCGGCTGAGGATTGTCGTGCCGGTCACGATTTCCCCGGTCTCGAGGGCGGTCTTGCCCAGCCAGAACTGCGCCGCCTGCGCCCGCTCGTCGGCGGGATACCAGCGCGTGAGTTCTTCCCAGGCCGCGGTCGCGCCGGGGCCGTCGTCGGCCTGATACCGCAGCAGCCCGGCGCGGAAACGGGCCGCCGGGGCGCTGCTGTCATCGGGATACCGTTCGGCGAGCTCCAGGTACGCGAGGGCCGCGGCCGGGAGCTCGCCGTCGCGTTCGAGCGCCTGCGCCGCGCTCCACAGCGCTTCGGGCGCGCGGGCATGATCGGGCAGGGACGCCGGCAGGGAGCGATAGGCGGCGATGGCTTCGGGAAGCCGTCCCAGCGCGGCCAGCGCCCGCCCTTTGCCGATGACCGCGCTGCCCCAATAAATGTCGTCGGGATGGGTGTCGAGCAGGATTTGGAATTCGTTGAGCGCCAGCTCGGGGCTGCCGGCCTCCAGGTATGCCATCCCGGCGAAGTAGTGTGCTTCACCGGTGTGCGCCGCGTCGGCGCGGACGTAGCGTCCCAGGGCCAGCACCGCGGCGGAATAGGATTGGGCGTAGTAGTTGATTTTTCCCCGCAGCAGCTCGTTGACGGGGACCTCATTTTCCACCAGCCAGGCCAGCGCGGGATGGGAGAACGTGGCCTCTTCGGGGTAAGTGGTGATGAGGTCGAGGTAGCGCCGCTGGGCCTCCGCGGCATCGCCGAAGAGCCGCGCCGTTTCTGCCGCCTGATACATGATCCGCGCCCGGTACGCGGGGATGCGGGAGACGGCGAGGATGGCGTCGTAGGTGGCCAGCGCTTCAGGATAGGCCTGCAGCGCGCTGTAGGTGAGCGCGCGTTTCTCCTGGAGGAAAACCTGCCGATCCAGCGCTGTAGCGAGGTTGAGCGCGGCGTCGTAGGCCGTGAGGGCTTCGGTGTAGACCCCGCCGGCGAAGAGCGCATCGCCGAGCCATTGATAAGCGTAAGGCGCGAGCAGGGGAGCGGCGGTCAGCGCGCTGCGATAGTGCGGCGCGGCGGCCAGCGGGTCGCCATTGGCCGCGAGCGCGTCGGCGAGGAACAGCTGCAATTCTGCCTGGCGGGGATCCTCCGGCGGGAGGGTCGCCGTCAGGTCGCGGAGCAGGGGCAGCCCCTCGGCGGCCCGTCCCTGCGCGATCCGCGTCTTGCTCCATCCCAGCGCGGCGCGAAAGGCGACCTCCTGCGGAATAGAGGAGAGCGGCAGCAACTGCCCATAGGCGGCGGCCGCGGTCTCCCAATCTCCCACGCGGTAGGCCTCTTCTGCCTGACTCAGCAGGACGGCCGGCTCCGGGGTAGGGGTCGGCGAGGGCGTCGGCG
>JAGPHL010000075.1:8046-11803 GCA_018055515.1 Anaerolineae bacterium | reverse complement strand
CTTCTTCCAAATGCCGCTTGCATTGCATGGATAGTTAAGTTATAATATTTTAAACTGACGGAAGGTCGGGGATTCATACTCCATGGAGGCATTTGTAAAACTCATTCCGGCATGGCTTCAAGAGTGGATCCAGGTCTACTTATCCCCTACTCTACGCCTGGAAGTCCGCCGCCTGCTGGAAATTTTGGGGCGAGGTGTTCTGGATACGATCCTATTCCTGACCCTGCCCATCACGCTGAGCTACAGCAGTCAGAGCATATGGCAAACTCGTTACACCCTGACTCCAGAACAACAACAGCAGGTCCAGCAATGGGCCAGCGTCGCCAACCTCATCGCCTACAAAGAGGACGTGCCCCCCGTCGTGCCGCTGGTGTTGTGGTACAAGGAGGGCGGTTTGCGCGCTGAGAATCCGGCCAATTGCGAAGGCATCATGGGGTTGTACACCGCCGTCAGGACCGGGCAACATCCCTGCTTTCCCCCCGGCCCCATCGAGCCGCGCGAGGTGCGCTATCAACTCGAGCTGGGCACGCGCATATTCAAGGACTATTGCCCGCAGGTCACCTACACAACCACCGACCCAGAGGTGTTGAAGCGGTGTTATCTCGCCTACAACGCCGGTCCCCACAGCCGCGGCGATCCCAATCGTTCCGCCTATGTCATGAACGGCTATGACGCCGCACACCAGAACATGGTCCATACGGACGTTGAGGGACGCGCCTATCGGCTGCAGGTCTTGGGCGCATGGCCGGTCCACCTGGCGATTCAAGCGCAGCTCAGCCACAGCGATGTGTTGCCGGCGCCGCTCGCCCTTCTGGCCCCGGCCATGCTGATGCAGGAAGGGTTGGATCGGCTATGGAGCTATCAGGAAACAACGCGACTCAGCATCGCGCCGGCCCCCACCCTGGAACGCTGCCGCACGCCGCAGGTCAATGAGTGCTTCGGCGCCCCCAGCGCCGAGGGGCGCGCGGACCTTCGTCCCAGCCGCAGTCCCCTCCAACAGCCTCCCCTCGCGGGAAGCCTGGTCTGCGGGCTGCTGCCCGGCGTCGAATTACTGCCCGCGGAGCCCGCGCTCGTGGTCGCACCGCTCGACGGCGTCCTCACGCGCTACACGGATCAGAGCGGTAAACTGGCTGTCCTCATCGAAAACGATGAGTGGAGTGTCTGGTTGTTGGGATTGCGCTCGTATATCGCAGCGCCGGGGCCGGTCACCGCCGGGACTATCGTCGGGGCGGTCAGCGGTGCGAAAAGCGATTGGCCCGCTGTGCATTATGCCGTGTACGATAAACGTCAAGCCGCATTTGTAGATCCGGTAGGATTCCTACCCGTGGGCGCCTGCCCACCCGAATCATAAAAATCCAGTAACGAGGGGTGAAACGATATGAATATCATGGCTTTATTACCCGCATTCCTGGTTGTATTAGGCATCGTGTGGGCCGTCTGGCTGATTTTCAAACGCGACTTGCTGTCCCAGAACATCATGAAGCTGCTGATGTATTTCCTGGGCGTGATCATCACTTTCATCATCATCGGTTGGCTGGTAGACACGTTCCTGCCACAATGGACCTTGCAGCGATTGCTCACGGCCCAAAATTCAAGCAACGTTGAGGCTATCGAAGCCATTGGCCGAGAGATGTGGCAGGAAGCCGTCGGGAAGGCCGGCACGCCTCAACCGATTGTGATCACCACGCCTGGAGCGCCAGCGCCGACTACCAGCCCGGCTCCGACCCCCGCCACAGGTGAGGAAGTGCCCGCCCGCAGCCAATCCGCGACGCTTGCGCCAGGGGAACAGGTCTACACCGTCGTCAAAGGCGACACGCTCTATCGGATCTCTAACCGCTTTGGGGTGAGCATCGCCGCGATCCAGCAGCGTAACGGCCTGGGAACCTCGACGAATATTCAAGCCGGGCAGACTCTGATCATTCCCGCACCGTGAGCGCCAATCCTCCTTCAGCAACCCCCACGAAGCCGCCGACGCCGACCGCCGTGCCGAAGGATCTGCGCACGGGGCTCGCCGGATTGTGGGGCCGGATCAGCGAGGGCGTCTTGCCGGAGGTGCATTACCTCGACGGCGAGATTCTGAAGCTCACCATTCGCATGGCGCCTTATCGCCGGAACGTGCCGCGGCTGTTCGTGCGCATCGGCGCCGTGCTCCTCCTGGTCGCGTTGGTACTCATAGGGATGTCGTTCCTGTTTATCTGGCTCGTCTCCGCGCGCTTGTGGTTCAGCGTGCTGGCGCTGGCCAGCCTTAGCCTGCTGGGATATGGCCTGCAGAGCCTGCTCCTCTACGAGCAGTGGCAGTTCATCCTCACGGATAAACGCATCATTTTGATCACGCCCGATCCGGAGCGACGCGGTTTCGCCGACGCTATCTACCTCAAACAGGGCAAGATTCAGGTGCTGGACACCAACTGGTCTACCAGCCCTTTTTGGGGGCTGTTTCAAGCGCTCAAAGGTTCCCGCGACGTGATGCTCAGCATGAGCGGTTACGAATTCCAGGAACAGGGGGCCAAGGTCAAAGGCGGCTTACGGTTCCCCGACGTGACCCCCGATAATATCCAGCGGCTTGAGGCGCTGATTTTTGGTTGAGACGCCGCACCAACGTTGCGGGGGACATCAAAACAGCACAGACGCGGGGCAGCTCGCGTCTGTGCTGTTTGCGTCAAAGGGCCAGGTTCATGGGGGAGCAGCAGCACTCATTTCGCCAGAGGCGCCTGGCTTCTCGGAAAATAGAGATCAGCGGTCAGCCGTCAGCGAATCAGCGAGAAAATCACTTGCGTGGCAAAGGGTGCGCGAACTTCAGGCTGCTCTCAGGCTGCCAGAGTGGCCAGCACCAGCGCCTGGAAGCGGGCATTGTCTATGGCGGTGATGACGTTGACGTGCGGTTCCGGGCCCTCCGCGGCCGGGCGTCGGCGGGTGTCCACGACGGTCATGCCGCGCGTGTACTGTCCCCGCGTCTCGATGGCGACAGGCCACCTCTCGCCGGTTGCGAGCGCGGGTTCCAACGCCACCGCTACGGCGGCCAGATCGGGCGGGGTGACGGGATGTGGCTTCCGGTAGTCGAGGAGTCGCCGCAGCAGGCGCGCGAATGTCTGGCCCCACGGCGTCGAGCCGGCCTCGATCTGCGCCGCGTCCGCCTCGTAGAGCCTGGCGCCCTTGCGGATGGGATCAAGGCTGACCATCGTCTTGGGGATGCGGGAACGAAAGACGATGTCGGCGGCCTCGACGTCCGCGTAGACGTTGAATTCCGCGACGGCGGTGGTGTTCCCGCCGGTAATGCTGCCCGCCATCATCACCAGCCGGGGAATGCGTTCTTCCAGGCGGGGTTCCCGAAGCAACGCCAGGGCGATGTTGGTGAGCGGCGCGAGCGTGATGAGGGTGATGGGCGCGGTCGCCGCCATGAACGTGCGGATGAGGAAATCCACTGCATGTTCGGCGGCAGGCTCCCGCTGAGGGTCGGGGAAGCCGATGTCCCCCAGACCGTCGCTGCCGTGTGCGCTCTCTGACGTGAGGGGCGGCGTGAGCAGGGGACGCGCCAGGCCGCGGTAGACGGGGACCTCGCGGTTAGCGTGTTCCACCATCACGAGCGTGTTGCGCACCACCTTGGGGAGGGGGACGTTTCCCCCTACCGTCGTGATGCCCAGAACATCGCAAGCGGGCGCGCGCAACGCCAACAGCAGCGCCAGCGCATCATCCATGCCGGTGTCGCAATCAATAATCACGGTCTGTTGGGGCATTCAGGCTCCTCGGAAAATGCGTA
>JAGPHL010000075.1:0-7946 GCA_018055515.1 Anaerolineae bacterium | reverse complement strand
TTGCGGTAGAGCAGCCGTCCATCGCACCAGACATAGGCCACGTCGCCCGGATGGGCGGTGTAGACGACGCCGGCCGCCAGGTCGTGTCGGGGAATCCAGTGCGGCGCGGTCGTGTCCAGCAACAGCAGGTCGGCGGGACGTCCCGGCGCGAGGACACCGCTTTCGGGGAATCCCAGCGCCGCTGCCGGGGCCTGTGTCGCCATGCGGAGGAGCTGCGTGCGCGGCAGGACTTCAGGGGCGAGCAGCGCGCCTTTCCAGTGCAGCCCCACGAGGCGCAAGATCTCCAGCATGTTGAAGTCGCTGTTCGAGGCGGGGCCGTCGGTCGCCAGAGCCAGGCGCACCCCCCGCGCGAGCATCTCCGGCAGCGGCGGCATTTCCATCCCGAGCTTCTGGTAAGTCTTGGGAGCGTGGGCGACGTAAACGCCCTTCGCGGCGAGGAGCGCCTGATCCTCCGCGGTGGCGGCGTTGCAGTGCGCTACCAGGGTGGGGCGCGGCAAATCGAGCAGTCCCAATCCGGCGACGTAGGCCGGCGGCGTGAGACCGTGACGTTCCAGGGAGCGGCGCACCTGCTCGCTGGATTCGCTCAGGTGGAAGTGCGCGCCCACCCCCAGGCGCTCCGCCTCGGCGACACAGCGCCGCAGCACGTCGGTCGGCGTCATGTAGGGGGAGTGAGGTCCCAGCGCCGTGTGGATGCGTCCCCCGGCCGCGCCGTCCCACGCCTCGACGAAGGCCACCGTGTCCTCGAAGGGGACGCCGCCGACCTCCTGGTCATCGCCGATGCCAAAGTGACACCACGCGAGCAGGGCCTTCATCCCGCTCTCGGCGACGACCTCCGCGACCCGGTCCATCCAGAAGTAGTGATCGGCGAAACCGACGCTGCCGCTGCGGATCATCTCGGCGGCAGCGAGCGCCGCCCCCCAGGCGACGTCCTCGGCTTCGAGCGCCGATTCCGCGACCCAGATCTTCTCGTTGAGCCAGCGCTCGAAGGGCAGATCCTCCGCCCAACCGCGCTCCAACGTCATCGGCGCGTGGCAGTGCGCGTTGAAGAAGGCCGGCAGCGCCACCAGCTCGCGTCCGTCAATCACCTCATCGGGCGCGAAATCCGGCGGCGCCTGCCCTACCGCGAGGATGCGTTGATCTTCCAGCGCGAGCTCCACGCCCGGCAGGATGCGGTCTTCCGCGTCGAGCGTGAGCGCCGTGACGTTTTGGATTAGCGTGCGCATGGGACGCTCCCTGGCGCGCCGGGCTCGCGCCGCCCTTCGATGGCCCCCAGCAGCGCCGTGAAGGCGTCGGCGAAGGCGGCGACGCCCTCTTCTTCCAGCTGGCGGGTCACCTCCGCCATCGAAATTCCCAGAGCTTCCAGGTCTGCCAGCGTCTGCCGTGCGCCCTCCAGGTCTTCCTCCAGGCTCAGGCGCACCCGCCCGTGATCGAGGAAGGCGGCCAGCGTCTGCGGCGGGATGGTGTTGACGGTGTGCGGCCCGATGAGCTCTTCCACGTACATCACATCGCGGTAGGCGGGATTTTTGGTGCTCGTCGAGGCCCACAGAGGACGTTGCAGCCGCGCTCCGTGCGCCGCCAGCGCCCGGAACCGTTCCGCGCCGCAGACCTCCTTGAAGGTGGCATAGGCCAGTTTGGCGTTGGCGATGGCGGCCTTGCCGGGCAACGTCCGCGCTTGCGCCGCGGCCGGCCCCCCGGCCTGAATGAGGCGTTGCAAGCGGGCGTCCACGTTCGTGTCCACCCGCGAGACGAAAAACGAGGCCACCGACGCCAGCGAGTGGAGCGGGAGGCCCGCCGCTGCCCGCCGTTCCAGTCCCGTCAGATAGGCGTCCAGCACCTCGCGGTAGCGTTCAAGCGCGAAGATCAGCGTCACGTTGACGTTGATCCCCGCCGCGAGCGCCTCCGTGATCGCGGGCAGCCCCGCCTTCGTTGCCGGAATCTTGATCATCAGGTTGGGACGGGCCACGCGCTGCCAGAGCTCTTGGGCCTGCGCCAGGGTACCGGCGGCGTCGTGCGCCAGAGTCGGACTCACCTCCAGGCTCACGTAGCCATCGCCGCCGTCGCTTTGCTGATACAGCGGCATGAACAGGTCGGCGGCCTGCTGAATGTCCTCGATGGCCAGGCGGAAGAAGATCTCCTCGGCGCTCAGCCCCGCCTCCAGCAGCGGCAGCAGGTCGGCGTCGTAGTCGTGCGATTTGGTGATCGCGTTCATGAAGATGGTGGGGTTGGAGGTGACGCCGCGGATTTCCCCGCGCGCGATCATCCCCGCCAATTCGCCGTTGCGCAGCAGGCCGCGTTGGATGTTGTCATACCAGACCGATTGCCCGACTTCCAGAAGTTGTAAGGTAGTGTTCATGGGATTGCCTCACTGTTGCTTAAGCAGTTCCAATGCCACCGCTTCGACGTGCGCGACCGAGAAGCCCAGCTGCTCGAAGATCACCGCGGCGGGGGCGGAAGCGCCGAAGCGATCCAGCCCCACGATGCGCCCCTCCGGTCCTACCCAGCGCTGCCAGCCCTGCGTCACCCCCGCTTCCACCGCTACCCGTCGGCGCAAATCCGGCGGGAGGACGGCTTCTTGATAGGCGGCCTCCTGTTCGGCGAACAGCTCCCAGCTGGGGAAAGAGACCAGGCGGACGGCGAGACCCCGTTCCGCCAGACGCTTGCCGGCCTCCACAATCAGGCTGACCTCCGAGCCGCTTGCCATGAGGAGCAGCTGCGGGCGTCCCTGCCCCAGGTCCGCCAGCACATACGCGCCGCGCCGGACACCTTCTGCCGGGGCGTAGACCGTCCGATCCAGCGTGGGGAGATTCTGGCGCGTCAACACCAGGGCCGTGGGGCGCCGGCGGTTCTCGATGGCGATGCGCCACGCCTCGCGCACCTCGTTGGCATCCGCCGGACGCAGTGTGATGAGGTTGGGGATGGCGCGCAGGGCGGCGAGGTGTTCGACCGGCTGATGGGTGGGGCCGTCCTCGCCAACGCCGATGCTGTCGTGCGTGAAGACCCAGATCGAGCCGAGGTGAGAGAGCGCCGCGATGCGCAGCGGCGGACGCATGTAATCGGAGAAGACCATGAAGGTGGCGCCGAAGGGAATCACGCCGCCGTGATAGGCCATCCCGTTGACCACGGCACCCATCCCGTGCTCCCGCACGCCGAAGTGCAGGTTGCGTCCGGCGCGCTCTTCAGCGGAGAAAGCCGGGTAGGCGTTCATCCAGGTGTTCGTCGAGGGCGCCAGGTCCGCCGAACCGCCTAGCACTTCCGGCAAGACCTCCGCCAGGGCGTTGAGCACCTTGCCGGAGGAGGCCCGCGTCGCCATGCCTTTGGGGTCGGCGGGAAACACCGGCAGTACGGTTTCCCATCCGGCGGGCAATTCCCCCGCCAGGCGCCGCTGTAGCTCCGCCGCAAGGTCAGGATAATCCGCCGCGTAGGCGGCCATCTCCTGCTGCCATTCCAGCTCCAGCTGCGCGCCGCGGACCTGTGCCTGTCGGAAGAAAGCCAGCGCTGCGTCGGGAATGTAGAAGCGCGGCTCCCTGGGCCAACCCAGGGCGTCCTTCGCGCCGTCGAGTTCAGCCTGTCCGGGCGGTTCGCCGTGCGCCTTGGCGGTGCCAGCGCGCGTGGGCAGCCCGTAGCCGATGACGGTGCGGACCATGATCAGCGAGGGGCGCGGATCTTGCTTAGCGGCCTCGATCGCGCGGTCAATCGCCGCCACATCCAGCCCATCCTCCACCCGCTGCACGTGCCAGCCGTAAGCCTCGAAGCGCTTGCCGCGATCCTCCGTGAAGGCGAGGTCGGTCGAGCCCTCGATGGAGATGCGGTTGTCGTCGTAGAGGTAGATGAGTTTGCCCAGCCGCAGGTGTCCGGCGAGCGAGGCGGCTTCCGCCGTCACCCCTTCCATCAGGTCGCCGTCGGTGACGATGGCGTAGATGGTGTGATCAATCACCGTGTGGCCGGGCCGATTGAACCGCTGCGCCAGGTGGGCCTCGGCGATGGCCATGCCGACGCCGTTGGCAAAGCCCTGTCCTAGCGGCCCGGTCGTCGTCTCGACACCGGGGGTCAGCCCGTACTCTGGATGGCCGGGGGTCAGGCTGCCCCACTGCCGGAAGCGCCGGAGTTCCTCCAACGGCAGCGCGTAGCCGGTGAGGTGGAGCAGGGAATACAGGAGCATCGAGCCGTGTCCGCCGGAGAGGATGAAGCGGTCGCGGTTGGGCCAGGCGGGATGGGCCGGATTGTGGCGCAAATGGTGTGCCCAAATGGCGTAGGCCAGTGGCGCCGCGCCCATCGGCAGGCCCGGATGGCCGGAATTGGCCTGCTGCACGGCATCCGCCGAAAGAAAGCGGAGAGTGTGGATACACAAATCTTGAAGGGACTTGTCTTCTTGCATGATTGCCTCACTTGATAAAGAAGATGTGATAGTCGTTCATTCCCACGCCGTGTGGAAAACGCCCTCGCGATCCACGCGCCGGTAGGTGTGCGCTCCGAAATAGTCCCGCTGCGCCTGCGTGAGGTTGGCGGGCAGGACCTCCGAGCGGTAGGCGTCGAAGTAGGCCAGCGACGCGCCGACCGCCAGCATCGGGATGCCCAATCCCACCGCCGTCTGGAGGGTCTCGCGCCAGGCGGATTCGCGGCTCAGCACCGCCTGCGTGAAGGTCGTGTCGAGCAGCAGATTGGGGAGGTCGGGAGCGCGGCGGTAGGCGTGTGTGATGTCGCTCAGCAGCGCGGCGCGGATGATGCAGCCTGCGCGCCACACCGGCACGATCCGCGCGATTTCCAATCCCCAGCCGTATTCCTGCGACGCCATCCGCAACAGGCTCAATCCCTGCGCGTAGGAGGTGATCTTGCTGGCGTAGAGAGCCTGCTCCGCGATGGCGATCAGCCGATCGGCGTCGCCGGCAAACCGTCCCGCACGCCCCAGCACTTGCGCGGCGCTCACGCGCTCGGCCTTGAGCGCCGAGATCAGCCGGCTCTCCACCGCCGCGTTGAGCGTGGGGATGGGAGCGCCGATGTCGAACGCCGTCTGGCTGGCCCACTTGCCGGTGCCTTTTTGCGCCGCCTCATCCAGGATCACCTCCACCAGCGCCTTGCCGGTCTCCTCATCTATCCGTTCCAGGATGCGGGCGGTGATTTCGATGAGATAGGAGCGCAGCTCGCGCGTGTTCCAGGCGGCGAAGATGGCGGCCAGCTCCGCGTTGGGGATCCCGGCGCCGCGATGCAGCAGGTCGTAGATCTCGGCGATCAGCTGCATGTCGCCGTATTCGATGGCGTTGTGCACCATCTTGACGTAGTGGCCCGCCCCGCCGGCTCCCATCCATGCGACGCAGGGCGCGTCGTCCTCGGCCCGCGCCGCGATCGCCTCGAACATCTCCCTGACGCGCGGCCAGGCCTCGACGGAGCCGCCGGGCATCAGGCTCGGGCCCCAGAGAGCGCCGCTTTCGCCGCCGGAGACCCCCATCCCGATGAAGGAAATGCCTGCCGCAGCGAGCTCCCGCGCGCGGCGTTCGGTATCCGCAAAGTGGGAATTGCCGCCGTCCATGATCAGGTCGCCGCGCTGCAGAAGGGGCTTCAGTGCAGTGATGGCGTCGTCCACCGGCGCGCCGGCGGGCACCATGAGGAGGAGCGTGCGCGGCGGTGTGAGCGCGTCCACCAGCGCCTCCGGGGAGGCGGCGACGGCTACTGGGAAATCGGCGGGCAATTTGGGCGCCGGATCATAGCCGATGGGAGGATAGCCGTGCCGCGCGAAGTTCTGCGCCAGGCTCCGTCCCATCACTCCCAAACCGAGAATTCCCAAAGCGTAGGGTGTTTCTTGCATGAATTTCCTCCCGTGAGTCCTTCGAGAATAGAGAGCAGTTGCCCCCCTATTCCCCTCCCCTTTCCCCCGCGCTGCGCGGGGGAAAGGGGAACTCTTTTTTGTGGGTTTTTTGCAAGCGGGCGGAGCCCGCTTGCAAAAAACCTTATTTTCCCCCCTTCCACCTATGGGGGAAGAAGGGCTGGGGGATAGGGGAAAATCCCGTTTATTACCGGATTATTTTTTAAAACTTCATCAGGCGATAGAGCACCTCGCCCGCCCGGGGCACATACAGTATCCCCTCGTCCTCCCGGTTCTGCCAGGCGGCGACGTCAATGCTTGCCGGATCGAGATAGCCCAGGTTCAGGCGCGCGCATTCCCCGGCGGGGATCTTGCTCGCCAGGGTGACTTTGACGTTGGGCTTTTCGACGCCGTTCTCCATCACGCCGGCGCCGCGGACGTGCGTGCTGTGGGCGAGCACTCCCAGCGGGATGTGCTTGAAGCGGTCCCAATCCTGCAGAAAATAGGGCAGGATGTGGTAGCCGACCTCGTAGATGTAGCGCCCGTGGACGTAGCTGACCACCTCCAGATGCGGCGCGTAGATGATGACCTCTCCGCCGGGGGCCACCGCCGGTTCCAGCTTGTACATCGCTTTGGCCGCCGTCCACAGCTCCTCATACATCGTCGGCGCGCAGGAAAGCACCCGCTGATAGGGGGTGGTGCACCAGATGACGTTACGCTGGGCGGAAAGATCGGCGGCCAGGCTCCACGCCTCGAACAGGTCGCCCACGAAGACGCTGACCAGGTCGTGCCCGGCGACGACCAGCGCCGCGAGCGTCACCGGCGTCGGCAGGCGACGCACCGCCGCGTGAATCATCGCCCGCACCGGCGTCTCCTTGATGCCGATGGTCCCCACCACCTGCGCCAGCGCGCCCAACCAGTGCGTGGCATTGATCATCTCCGGGCCGGAGATGCCGGGGAAGAGATATTTCGCACCGCCGGAGAAGCCCACTACCTCGTGGGGGAACGTCGGCCCGAGGATGAGCAGGTGATCGTAGTCGAGCGCCGCCTTGTTGATGCGGATTTCCACCTCATCCGGCAAGGAGGGATGCCAGTTCGCGCCCGCCAGCTGCTGGATTTCGTCCTGCGCCATCACGCCCAGCGTGGTCAGCGCGGCGGGATTGTCCCAGGCGTGATTGAACAGGCCGATGTGCTGGTACGTCGTGCTGCGCTCCCCGGCGGTGATGCCGACCAGGCGCTGCAGCTGCTCCTCCGACAGGGGCGGATGGGTGCCCAGCGCTACCATGAAATCGAGCTGGCGCGCGTCGTGCAGGATCTCGACCGTCAGCCGAAACAGCAGCGGCAAAGGCAGCGACCGCGTGTGATCCGGAATCAACACGAGCACTTTCTGCCCCTTGAACCGCCCTTCCAGGCCCGCCGTCAGGGTCTGGCGCACGCGCTCCTCGTCGAGGGCGCCCGTTGTCGCCGTGGCCTGTGCGTAGATCATCGGGTCACCTCCAGGGGATTATACCCCAGCATACGCCGAGAAGCCGCCATCCACCGGCACGGTAATGCCGGTGACGAAGGCGGCGGCGGGCGACAGCAGCCACAGCACGCAGCCGAGCAGGTCTTCGGGGCGGCCCAGGCGCCCCATCGGCGTGTGGTCGAGGATGCGCTGACCGCGCGGCGTCCATTGGCCGGTGTCCCGGTCAAGCAGCAGAAAGCGGTTTTGCTCGCCCAGGAAAAAGCCGGGCGCGATGGCGTTGACGCGGATCTTGCCGGAGTAGTTCTGCGCCATGTACACGGCCAGCCAGGCGGTGAAGTTGCTGATCGCCGCCTTGGCCGCCGAATAAGCCGCGATGTTGGTGAGCGGGCGGTACGCATTCATCGAGGAGTAGTTGAGGATGACGCCCTCGCCCGTCGCCGCGAGCTCCTGGCCGAGAACCTGACAGGGCAGGAAGGTGCCGAGGATGTTCAGGTCGAGCACGAAGCGCAGCCCCTCTTCGGGGATGTCGAAGAAGCTCCGTTCTGGGCTGACGGTGGCCTGCGGGCTGTTGCCTCCCGCTGCGTTGACCAGGCCATAGAGCGGCCCGAAGCGTCGGCGGATGGCTTCCCTGGCCGTCTCCAGGCTCTCGCGGCCCAACACGTCGGTCTCCCAGGCCGCCACCTG
>JAGPHL010000293.1 GCA_018055515.1 Anaerolineae bacterium | reverse complement strand
GCGTGGGATAGCCTGCGCCGCCGCAAAATCGAGACGCCCCAGGCGCGCCTGGCCTGGCTCCTCGTGCTGGCGACCCTCCCCGGCGCCCTGTTGGGATTCCTTTTTGAGGATCAGGTCGGCGAGATTTTCGGGATGCCGCGCGCTGCGGCGGCTTTTCTGCTGGTGACAGCGGCGCTGTTGGCGCTTTCCGAACTGCTCTCGCGCCGCGCCCGCGCGTTAGAGGCGCTCACCTGGCGTGACGCGCTGGTGATTGGCCTGGCGCAGGCCCTGGCGATCGTGCCTGGGCTGAGTCGCTCCGGCGCGACGATGGCCACGGGGCTCCTGTTGGGATATCGCCGCGAGGACGCCGTGCGCTTTAGCTTCCTGCTGGCGATCCCCATCGTGCTGGGCGGCGGCGTCTATCAGCTGCTCAAACTGCTCCTGGACGGGATGGCGGGGGTGGGGGGACCTGCCCTGGTGGGGATGCTGACCGCCGCACTCACCGGTTACGCGGCGATCGCGGGGCTCCTGGCGCTGGTCCGCCGCCACGCGTTGTGGCCCTTTGTGGCTTACTGCGCGCTCCTGGGCCTGCTGGTGCTGACGGGGATCCTGGCATGATGTCTCGCTGGGTCTGGCTGCTGATAGGGGCGTTGCTCGTGGGCTGCGCCGCGCCAACGGTGGTGCCGACGCCTGCAGCGGCGCCGACCGGCGCTCCGGTCCAGAAGGTGCGCATCGCGGCGCCCGAAAGCCTTGAGCCGCTGCTGCGCGCGCTCGCGGCGGCCTATCAGCGGGAGAATCCCGCCGTGGAAATTTCCGTGATCAAGCGCGCCGATGCGCTGGCATGGGAAGCGCTGTACGATGGCGAGGTGGATCTCGTGGGAGTGACCTGGACGCCGGAGGACCTGCCGCCGGAAACCTGGCTCAAGCCTCTGGCGCGGGATGGCGTCGCGGTTGTGGTCAATCCGCAAAATGGCATCCCCGGCCTGACCCTGGAGCAAGCGCGCTTGCTCTTTCAGGGCCGTGCGGAGGACTGGGCGCCCTGGGGCGGACTCCCCGGCGCGCCTCAGCTGGTCACCCGTGAGGACGCTTCGGGGGACACGTTGCTCTTTCAGCGGCAGGTGATGGGCGATTTCCCGATGGCGCTGACCGCGTTGCTCGCGCCTACCTCTGAGGCGCTGCTGGACGTGGTGAGCACGGAGCCGCTGGCGGTAGGCTACGTCTCAACCGCGCGTTTGAACGAGCGGGTGCGCGCTCTGGCGCTCGAGGGCGTCCCCCCTGTCCCGGAGATGCTGGCTGCGGGACTGTATCCGCTCACGCGCGACTGCGTGCTGGCGGCGTCCGGCGAGCCGCAGGCCGCGGCGGGGGAGTTTGTGCGCTGGCTGGAGGGGGAACGGGCCAGCGCCATCATCCAACAGCAGGGGTTCCTCTTGCCGCCGGCATCCTGAAGGCGGCCAGGGCCAGTCTCGCCGCGTCAGTTCCTATTCGGTCTCGCCGTTGAAGAAGCGATACGTGAGCCGGCCCAAATCGGCAAACAGCGGCGCACTTTCCTCCCACACCAGCCATTCCGGCTGATACAAAAAGGCGGCGATCACCACCCGGCCGTTAGGGGTGGCGGCGAGGGCGACATCGGCGTGCGTTTGCCCGGTCCAGCCGTTTTTGTGCGCCACCGGGACGCCCGGCGGCATCCCCGCCTCGAGCAGCTCGGTCACCTGATTGTGCTCCATGATGTTCAGAATGTCCTCGCACTCCGCCGGCGTGATTTCGCGTGGAAATATCAGCCGCAACATACCCACACCCTCGGCGCACTGCCCCAAGCCTTCCATGAGCAACCCCATTTCCAACGCCGTCGTCTGGATGTAGGGATCGGGCTCCGTATTGAAGGCGGTTTGAGAGTTGGCGGGGGTGCTGAAATTGGGGAGGGGAATCCCATCCTTGAGGTCGTAGGGGGCGGCGAGGAAGGTGTTCTCCAGTCCCAACTGGCGGACAAAGTCGGTCACTTGCAGCGCGCCGGTGTAGGGATTGCCGGCGCCAATCTGTTGGAGGATGAGATTCGCGGCAGCGTTGTCGCTTTCCGTCAGCGCCGCCTTGATCAGGGACAGCGTCTCCGCGTCGGGGGCAGCGTCCAGCTGCCGATAGCGTTGGAGGATGATGGGGATTTTGAGCAGGCTGACCCCTGAGAAAGCAAGGTTGCAGTTGTAACACAGCTCCTGCCCGGTGTCCAGGTTCTTGATGAAGATGCTGGCGATGCCGGTGAACGATTCCAGCTTGGCGTCGAGGGCGTCGCGCAGCACCTCCATGGAGGCGGGGCGGGCAGGCTCGGTGCGGACGACGAGGTGGACTTCCCTGTTCGTGGGGGAAAGCAGCGCGGCAATGAGGGGGGCCAGCGAGGCCTCGACATCCAGCGCCGTCCCATGTTGCGCCGGGCGGAAGGTATCGGCTTCGGGGAGCGGCACGGGATCGAGTGGCGGATGGTCGAATTGTTGTGCCGTGCGGCGCAGAAAGGCATCAATGCGCTCGCGGGAATAGGTCAACACGGGGCGGATGTCCTGCGAGGGCATCTCGCGCCGTCCCAACGCCTGAATGGCGTATTCGATGAATCCCCGTGGCCCCTCTTGGGCGAGCAGCACCTGCTCCAGATTGGCCGTGGTCGCCGGTACATCCAGCATCAGCTCGACCATCTCTGGCACCAGCAGGATGGGGCGATCTTCATAATA
>JAGPHL010000292.1 GCA_018055515.1 Anaerolineae bacterium | reverse complement strand
GGAATGAAGCGATCAACGGGTACGCGATCCATCCGGGAAATGTGCTCAACATGCCGCCGTGTCCAGCGCGCTGAGCGGGGTATATCGTGCCTTTAGGTGGTTCACTGCCAGTCCAAAATAAAAACTTTTAGAGTATCCCTACTTTTTTTAGGAACACCTGACAATATCCTTGAGTGGCATCCGCTATTATGCAACATGAACTTCCGGCCTTACCGTTAGGACACGCCCTGCAGGGGCGGTATCAGATCCTCAAGAAGCTGGGATCGGGGGGCTATGGCTCCGTTTACCTGGCGGAAGACCTGCGCCTGCGCGGTCGTCAGGTCGCGGTGAAGGAGCTCAGCGACCCCTCCGAGTCGGGACAGCGGCTCTTCAAGCAGGAGGCGCAGGTGCTCGCGGCCCTCGATCATCCCGGGCTGGTGCGCGTCTCGGATTTCTTCGGCGAGGGGCGCAGCTATTATCTCGTGATGGATTACATCGCCGGACAGGACTTGCTTGACATGGTAGTGGAGGCGGGAAAACAACGCCGCCATTTGCCCCTGGCCAAGGTGGTGGATTGGATGACGCAGGTCTGTGACGCGGTGGCATACCTGCATGAGCAGCAGCCGCCCATTATCCACCGCGATATCAAGCCGAACAACGTGCGCCTCACGCAGAAGGAGCGCGCGATCCTGGTGGATTTTGGGATCGCCAAGATTGACCCGCACGCCAAGACTCAGGCGATGGCCAGGGCGGTGTCGCAGGGGTTTTCCCCGCCGGAGCAGTACGGCCTGGGCGCGGGGACCGACACGCGCTCGGATGTTTACGCGCTGGGGGCGACGCTCTATTGCGTTCTCACGCTCGCGCCGCCACCGGACAGCTTCGAGCGGATGGTGCGCGGGATGCCGCTCACGCCGCCTTCGCAGCTCAATCCCCAGGTCGGTCCGGCGCTGGAGAAAGTAGTCTTGCAGGCGATGGCGGTGAATAGCGCGCAGCGCTACCGGGACGCGGGTGAGATGTTGGCCGCGCTGCAGGCGGCGACGGGACACCCGGTCACGCAGCGCCCGGGCGTCGTCGTGCGGCGACCTCTGGTGACGCCGTCGGCCTCGCAGCTCACCCCTCCGCCGCCCTCGCGTGAGGAAAGCAGTCCGCCGCCACGACCTTCCACGGTGGGGAGCGGCTCGTCCCCGGGGATCACCTGTCCGCAGTGTGGGGCATTTGTGCGACTTGGCGCGCGCTTCTGTCCGCAGTGCGGCAAGACGATGGACACGAGCCATCGTTGCCCAACGTGCGCGACGCCATATCGTCCCGGCGCGCGTTTCTGCGCTAAGTGCGGCGCGACTTTGCCCATCACGGCGCCGCGCGAATCTTCCTCCGTGTCGGCGCCGGCAGCGCCTGGGAAGGAGAGCACGCCTCCGCCGCCCCAGGCTCCCCCTCAGCCGCCGGATCGGGTTGCCGAAGGGCGGCAGTATTTGCGGGAGGGTCGCTTTGCGGAAGCCGTGGCCGCGTTCGAAGCGGTGTTGCAGGCGGAAACGCAACCCGCCGACGTGTACCTTGACCTGGGGAAAGCCCACCTGCAATTGCAGCACGATGAGGCCGCCAGCGTGGCCCTTGAAAAGGGCCTGGAGCTCTATCCACAGGCGCCGCAGCTGCATGCCGCGTTGGGAAAGGCGCTGCTAAAACTGGGGCGTCCGGCGGCGGCGTTGGAGCATCTGGAGCAGGCGCTGACCCTGACGCCCGACGATCTCGAGCTGTTGCGGCTGACGGCGGACGCGGCCTTCAATCTGGGCCGGTACGGCGCCGCGGCTCCGCATCTTGAACAGCTGCTGACCCATTCGCAGGATCCCCTTTTCCGTGGCCGCCTTGCCGTCTGCTATTTGAGGCTCGGCCGGGTGGACGAGGGTGAGCGGTTAGTGCAGGAGCTGCTCCGGGAGGAGAGCCTGCCTCCCGCCGAGCTGAAATTTCTCGGAGGGGTGCTCCATTACCAAAAGGGGAATCAGCGTTGGGCGATGCGCGATTTCTATGACGCGCTGCGGCTGAATGCGAGGCATGCGCTGGCGGAATGCTTCGTGGGGGAGATCTATGCTCAATGGGGGCGGTGGCATGAAGCCATCACCGCTTACGAGCAGAGCGCTGCGCTCGACCCCCTCGCGCCGGCGCCGCATCTGGGTCTGAGCGCCTGCTGGAAGGCGGTGGGCGATGCTGAGAAGGCGGCAGCCGCCCGGCAGCGCGCGTTGGCGCTCGACCCGGAGCTCGAATCGGAGAAGCCATGATTTTTAATTTCTGATCTGTCGTGTCCATCTGTGAGCCATTTTCCGAAGAGTCGCCATGTTCCTGCGGCACACCACCGATGACGAAAATGTGAGGCGTGAGCAGCGGCCGCGGCGGCTCACGGGTCGGCTGGGGATGGAATCCCCAGCCCGACACGAGCCAGCCGCGCTGAAGCGCGTTGCTGGGGACCTCGCTTCAGCGAACTTGACCTGTCAGACCCGGAATTCATTGCGGGGCGGCCTGAGCGCAGCCTGAAGTTTGCGTTACATTTGCCACGCAAGTGATTTTTCTCGCTTTTTCGCTGATTCGCTGACTGCTGACCGCTGATCTCTATTTTCCGAGGAGGACGTCATGCAACTGAGCACCGGCCAAATCGTCAACAACCGCTATCGGATAGCGCGTCTCTTGGGGCAGGGCGGCATGGGGGCGGTCTATCGCGCGTGGGATCTCACCCTGA
>JAGPHL010000074.1 GCA_018055515.1 Anaerolineae bacterium | reverse complement strand
CTCTGGATCTCGGCGGTGAAAGGTTCTGCGCCGCTGATACTTTCTTGTTTCCGATAAACTCCAAGCCTGCATCAGGCTTATTATGCCTCAACCTGCCTGTTTGACAAGGGTGAACTTTTGATGCTTGACGAAATCCTATTTTCCGTTAGAATGTGGCGAGCCGGGTGGAGCCGGCGCTTTATGTTTGAATCACTGAGCGAAAAATTACAGGCAGTCTTCGACCGTTTGGGCAAACGCGGCGTCCTGCGTGAGGAAGACGTCAAAGCGGTGCTCCGCGAAATCCGGGTCGCACTTTTAGAGGCTGACGTCAACTACAAGGTCGTGCGGGATTTCATCGCACGGGTGCAGGCCGAAGCGGTAGGGGAGCAGGTCTCCAAGGCGCTCAATCCCGCCCAGCAGGTGATCAAAATCGTGCACCAGGAGCTGGTGACGACGTTGGGCACGCCGGGGCGCCTGGAATTCAAGGGGCCGGCGCCGTATGTCATCATGCTGGTGGGGTTGCAGGGCTCCGGTAAGACGACGACCGTCGCCAAGCTGGCGCGGCATCTGCGTGAGAAGGGGCATTTCCCAGTCATGGTGGCCGCGGACACTTACCGGCCTGCCGCGATCACCCAGCTCGAAGTCCTGGGGCGCCAGCTGGACATTCCCGTGTACAGCGAGCGGGGAAAGGTCACGCCGCCGGAGATCTGCGTGCACGGCGTCCAGGTGGCCAGGAGCCGCGGCGCGGACGTGGTGCTGCTCGATACCGCCGGCCGCCTCCAAATAGACGACGCGATGATGGAAGAGCTGGTGGCCATCCGCGAGCAGGTGCATCCGGTGGAGATCTTGCTCGTCGCCGACGCGATGACCGGTCAGGAAGCGGTCAACATTGCCCAGGGTTTCCACGAGCGGGTGGGCCTCACCGGGCTGATTCTCACCAAAGTGGATGGTGATGCGCGCGGCGGCGCGGCGATCAGTATGCGCGCGGTCACGGGCGTGCCGATCAAGTTCCTGGGCACGGGCGAGAAGTTGGGAGCGCTGGAACCGTTCCAGCCGGAACGCATGGCTTCCCGCATCCTGGGGATGGGGGACGTTCTGACGCTCATCGAAAAGGCTGAAGCGGCCTTCGACGCGCAGGAAGCGGCGCGCATGGAGCAGAAGCTGCGGGAAGGCGACTTCGACCTGGAGGACTTCCTCAAACAACTGCGACAGGTGCGCAACATGGGGCCGCTCAATGAGCTTGTGGGCATGATGCCGGGGATGAACAAGGCGCTGCGGGGCGTATCGTTGGATGAGGCGGAAGCGGAGCGTCAACTGAAGCGGGTGGAGGCCATCATCCTCTCGATGACGCCGGAGGAGCGGCGTAACCCGCGTCTCTTAAACGCGAGCCGCAAACGGCGGATTGCGCGCGGCAGCGGCACGACCGTGCAACAGATCAATCAGCTGCTTTCCCAGCATCGTCAAATGAAGGACATGCTGAACAAATTGAAGAAGGGGCGTGGGCGCGGGCTCCCATTCCCCCGTTTGTCAGGGTAGGCGCTCGGAGAGGTGAAAATGAACTCCATAGGAGTTGCAATTTTTGAATTTCTGAGTATGCTTAGATTATCAATCAATGACGTTTTCATCACTACAGCCGAAAGAAGGATAGGAGGAACATGCTTAGATTAAGATTGCGTCGGGTCGGTCGCAAGAAGCAACCCAGCTACCGTATCGTGGTGGCCGAAGCTGCCTCGCCTCGCGACGGGAAAGCGGTGGAGGTGGTGGGCTTTTACAATCCTCGCACCGAACCGGAAACGTTGCAGATCATGGAGGAGCGCGCGCTGTATTGGCTCAGTGTAGGAGCACAGCCTAGCGACTCCGTCGCTCGCCTGCTGAAGCGGAGTGGAACGTTGGAGCGGTTGGCGCGCTTGCGGGCCGGAGAACCGTTGGAGGCGTTGGCTGCGGAAGCTGGGGGTGCTGCCCCCACCACAGTGACCTCAGACGCGCTGGAAGCATAGCTCTCCCGCCGGCATGTGTCGTTGGGTAGTGTATGTCTCGGGGTATCCCTTTAACTCATCTAGCCATTGAAGGAGGAACCGCAATGTCCAAGGTCAAGGATCTGGTCGAGTACATCGTAACAGCACTGGCTGACAATCCCGATGCGGTCCAGGTTTCCGAAATTGAGGGGGAGACCTCAATCGTCTTGGAGGTCCGGGTCGCACCGGACGACATGGGGCGGATGATTGGGCGTGAGGGGCGGACCATCAATTCGATGCGTTCACTCGCCCGGGTCTTGGGCGCCAAGACCGGCAAAAAGGTGACGCTGGAGATTGTATGACGGGGGCTGCCTCGCCCGTGCAGGATCATCGCTGGAGGCTCAGGGATGCCGGATAAGCAACCTGAGCCTCGTTATTTGGCCGTCGGTCGCATTTTGCGGCCGCACGGTATTGCCGGCGAGCTGCGGGTAGAAATCCTCACCGACTACCCGGACCGGCTGACGCGGTTGCAGCATCTGTACGTGGGCCCGACGTACCGGCGGTACGCCGTGACGTCGGTGCGCTTTCATCAGGGCCTGGCGCTGTTGCGCTTTGCCGGGGTCACCGATCGGAACGCGGCCGAGCTGTTGCGGGGACAGTTCGTCTGGGTCGCCCTGGCGGAGGCAATCCCCCTTGAAGAGGGCGAATATTACTTGCACCAACTGCTGGGGATGCAGGTCAGCACGGAGGAGGGGGAACTCCTGGGTGAAATCGTGGAGGTCCTCGACATGCCGGCCGCCAATGACGTGTACGTCGTGCACGGCTTGCGCGGCGAGGTGTTGATTCCGGCCATCCGCGAGGTGATCCTCTCGATGGACTTGGAAACACGGCAGATGGTCATTCGCCCTTTGCCAGGGCTGTTATCCAATCCCGAAGAAGCCTGACCGGCACAGGGGCGGCCTTCGAAGGGGAAAGGACGCTTCCCATGGATGACCTGCGCTACTGGTTGGGGTTCAATCTGGTGCGGGGGATCGGCCCGGTGCGTTTACGCGCCCTGTTGAGCGCGTTCGGCGATGTGAAAACGGCCTGGGAGGCTCCCGAAGCCGAGCTGCGCGGGGTGGGGCTCGATCAGCGCACGCTGCAGAACCTGCTGCAGGCGCGGCGCCAGGTGGACCTGGAACAGCTGCAGCGCAAGGTCGAGGCGGCGGGCGTGCAGGCGCTCACGTGGGAAGAGGCGGCGTATCCGGCACTGCTCAAGCAGCTTGTGGATGCGCCGCCCGTGTTGTTTGTCAAGGGCGAGCTCACCCCGTCCGACGAATGGGCCGTGGCGCTGGTCGGGACGCGGAAGCCGACGGCCTACGGGCGCGAGGCGGCGCGGCTGCTGGCGACGGAGCTGGCGCGCAACGGCGTCACGGTTGTCAGTGGACTGGCGCGCGGCATAGACGGCATCGCGCATCAGGCGGCCCTGGACGCGGGCGGACGCACCCTCGCGGTCCTGGGCAGCGGCCTCGACGAAATCTATCCTCAAGAGCATCGCGCGCTGGCGGAACGGATTGCCGCCAATGGCGCCCTGCTCAGCGATTATCCCCTGGGCACCCGCCCTGAAGCGACCAATTTCCCGCCGCGCAACCGCATCATCAGCGGGTTGAGTCTGGGCGTCGTCGTCGTGGAGGCGGGGCTGACGAGCGGGGCGTTGATCACTGCGGATTTTGCTGCCGATCAGGGACGGGAGGTCTTCGCCGTGCCGGGGAGCATCCTGGGGACGTCCTCGGCGGGCTGCAACCGGCTGTTGCGAGATGGCGCACACGTGGTCACTGAAGTCGGCGACATTCTGGAGACGCTCTCCCTCGATCAACTGGCCGCCAAACAGGCCGCCCGCGAGGTGTTGCCGGCCAATCCGACCGAGGCGAAGGTGTTGGCGCAGCTCTCGGTGGAGCCGGCCTATGTGGACGAGGTGGCGCGCAGCGCCGGCCTCCCCGTGGAGACCGTCAGCAGCACGTTGGTGATGATGGAGCTGAAGGGCATGGTGCGCCAGGTGGGGATGCTCCAGTATGTCGTGGCGCGGGAGCCTGAAGAGCCCTATTCGGTTGCATGAACGCTCAAGCTATCCCCTATTTTGAGATCATCCACAAATACATCCCCCCGAATTCGCTGACGTATGCCTATTACCTGCCGCATGTGGCCGCGGTGACGGCCAAGGCGTTGCGCATCGCCTATCGCCTGGGACTCGAGGCGACGCAACGCCGCTTCATCGAGGAGGCTGCGATGCTGCACGATATTGGCATCGTCCGCGTCCACGCGCCGTACATGGGCTGCACGGGGGAGCTGCCGTACATCACCCACATCCTCGAGGGTCGCCGCATTTTGGAGGCCGAGGGGTTGCCCCGTCACGCGCTGGTGGCCGAGCGGCATGTGGGGGTGGGGCTCACCCAAGAGGAAATCGTGAGCCAGGGCCTGCCGCTGCCGGCGGCCGATATTTTCCCGGAGTCGCTCGAAGAGACGCTCATCAGCTGGGCGGACCTCTTCTTCAGCAAATCACCGGGCGAGCTGTGGCGCGAACGCTCTGTGGCCGAAGCGCGGCAGCACGTCGCGCGATGGGGCGAACGTCCCCTGGCGCTCTTCGATGTCTGGCGCGCCCGTTTTGAGGAGGACCCGTGAACGAACACTTGTATGCTTTGATCATGGCCGGGGGCGGAGGGACGCGCTTGTGGCCCCTGAGCCGCCGTCGTCATCCCAAGCAGATGTTGACGCTGGTCGGCGATTGTAGCATGTTCCAGCTGGCGGTCGAGCGCTTGCGTCCCCTCTTGCCGCCGGAACGGATTCTGGTGGTGACTGCCGCCGAGCAGGTGGCGCCGCTCATGGAGCAGGTCCCCGAACTGCCGGAGGCGAATTTCATCGTCGAGCCGCTGGGACGCGGGACGGCGCCTTGCATCGGACTGGCGGCCCTGCATTTGCAGCGGCGCGATCCGCAGGCGGTGATGGCGGTCCTCACGGCGGATCATTACATCCGCCGCGTTGAGACGTTCCGCGCGGTGCTACAGGCTGCGAGCCGCGTCGCGGAAGAAGGCTATCTGGTCACGCTCGGCATTGAGCCGACTTACCCCGCGACCGGCTACGGCTACATTCGGCGCGGTGAGCGCCTCACGGACGTGGACGGCTTCTCCGCGTTTCGCGTGGCGCAATTCACCGAGAAGCCCGACGCTGAGACGGCGAGGCAATTCCTGGCGGCGGGCGATTATGCCTGGAACAGCGGCATGTTCGTCTGGCGGGTGGCGCGGATCATGGAGGAATTCGCCCGTTGGATGCCCGATTTCGCGACGACGCTGGCGCTCCTGGAACGCACGTTGGGGACGCCGGATTACGCGCCGACCCTGGAGCGCCTCTGGCCCGCCGTCGCCAAACAGACCATTGATTATGGCATCATGGAGAAAACGGCCCATGCGGCGGTTTTCCCCGTGGATCTGGGCTGGTCCGATGTGGGCGCCTGGCCGGCGGTGATGGAGTTGCACACGCCCGATGGGCAGGGAAATGTGCTGCGGGGGGACGTCCTGGCGCTGGACACCGCCGATTCGATGGTGTTCTCCGACGCTGACCGGTTGATCGCGGCCATTGGACTGCGGGACCTCATCATTGTGGACAGCGGCGATGTGACCCTGGTGGCGACCCGCGAGCAGACGGAGCGGGTGCGCGAGATCGTCGAAGCGCTGCAGCGTCAGGGTCGGGACCGCCTGTTGTGAACGGGCGCACTTGACAGTTTTGCCACTTTCCTTTATGATGCGCGCCGTCGAAGTGAAGGGTGTTCGAGGCATGAGAAGGTGCGCCGCGGCGTGTTCGGCCCGACGCGAAGGGAAAGGGCATGGCTGAGGATCTGAAAATCGAAGCATATTGTGTGAAATGTCGGCAGTCACGGGAAATGACAGAAGTGACTGCCGTTTTCACGGCGCAGGGCAAGCCGGCCGTCCAGGGAGTCTGCTCCGTCTGCGGCACGCGAATGTTCCGCATGGGACGGACGGCCTTACATGAGGGGGTGACGCCGCCGACGGTTGAGACGCCCCCGCCAACGGGGAAGCTGGTCATCGTCGAGTCGCCGACCAAAGCGCGCACGGTGGGGCGGTTCCTCGGTAAGGACTACACCGTCAAAGCGTCGGTGGGGCATGTGCGCGACCTGTTGCGCTCGCAGCTCTCCGTGGACGTGGAGCACGACTTCGCGCCGAAGTATCGCATCCCCAACGAAAAGCGCACCGTGGTGAAGGAGCTGCAGGCCGCCGTTTCTAAGGCCGGCGAGATCTACCTGGCGACCGACCCCGACCGCGAGGGCGAGGCAATTGCCTGGCACCTGAGTGAGGTGTTGGAGCTGCCCGAGGCGCACACGCATCGGGTGGTGTTCCACGAGATCACCGAGCCGGCGGTGGCCGAGGCGTTTGCCCATCCGCGGGATCTCGATATGAATCTGGTCAACGCGCAGCAGGCGCGGCGCGTGCTCGACCGTCTGGTCGGCTACAACCTGAGCCCGTTGCTGTGGCGCAAAGTGCGCAGTCGGCTCTCCGCCGGGCGCGTGCAGTCGGTGGCGTTGCGGCTGGTCGTCGAGCGCGAGCGGGAAATCAAGGCGTTCGTCCCTGAGGAATACTGGACCCTCGATGCGGAGCTCACGCCGCAGAGCACGCGCGGCAAGAAGCAGCGCAAGACCTTCCGTGCACGGCTGGTGCGGGTTCGCGGCGAGGAACCACAGCTGCACACTGAGGCGGACGTTCAGCCCCTGCTGGAGGCCTTGGAAGGCGCCGAATACGAGGTGGTGCGGCTCAAGGAGGGGCAGCGCCGTCGCAACCCTGCCGCGCCGTTCACGACGAGCACGATGCAGCAAGAGGCGTCTCGCCGTCTCAATTTCACGGCGGCGAAGACTATGCGCATCGCTCAGCAGCTGTATGAGGGGTTGGACATCGGCGACGGCCAATCGGTGGGGCTGATCACCTACATGCGCACTGACAGCACCACGGTGGCGGCCACGGCGCAGGCCGAGGCGCGGGAGTACATCAACGGGCGCTACGGCGCGCAGTTCATGCCCGTCGAGCCGCCGCAGTACAAGACCCGCGCCAAGGGCGCCCAGGAGGCCCACGAGGCGATTCGTCCCACCTCCGTCTTGCGGACGCCTGACGCGCTCAAGGGCCAGCTCTCGGCGGATCAATATCGCCTCTACGATCTGATCTGGCGGCGTTTTGTGGCGAGTCAGATGGCGGCAGCTGTGTATGACACGCGCACGGTGGAAATTGGCGCGGGGCGCGGGGCGGACAAACCCTTCTTGTTCCGGGCTTCCGGCTCGACGCTGAATTTCCCCGGTTTCCTCGTGGTGTATGAGGAGCTGCAGGACGAGAACGGCAACGGGAAGGACAAGGAGGAGTTGCAGCCGGTGCCGCCGCTTCAGATAGGCGAGCTGTTGGATCTGATTCGGCTGTGGCCCGAACAGCACTTCACCCAGCCGCCGCCCCGTTACACCGATGCGACCCTCATCCGTGCCCTGGAGGAATACGGGATCGGGCGCCCCTCGACGTATGCGGCGATCCTCAGCAACATTCAGGAGCGCGGCTACGTGATGCGCGAGCAGCGTCGCTTGTATCCGACCGAGACGGGAGTATTGGTCAACGATCTGTTGGTGAGCCATTTCCCCGATCTCATCAGCGTGGATTTCACCGCCGCGATGGAAGAGCGCCTCGATGCCATAGCCGAGGGACAGCTGGATTGGGTGGAGCTGCTGCGTGATTTTTATGGGCCGTTCGAGCGCACGCTGCAGCAGGCGGATACGGCCATCGAAAAGGTGGAAGCGGTGGAGGCCGTGGGGCGGAATTGCCCGGAGTGCGGCGCGCCGCTCATCATTCGTTGGGGACGTTACGGGAAGTTCATCGGCTGCTCCGCGTTTCCCGCGTGCCGGTACACGGAACCGTGGCTGGAGAAAATCGGCGTGACCTGTCCACAATGTCACGTCGGCGAGGTGGTGCTCAAGCGCACCAAGAAGGGGCGCATCTTCTACGGTTGCTCGACGTGGCCTAAGTGCGATTTCACGTCCTGGAAACGGCCTCTGGCGCAGCCCTGTCCGGTGTGCGGCGGTTTGCTGCTGGAGGTGCGGAAGGACGCGGCGCAGTGCCAGCAATGTCAGACCGTGACGCCGCTGGAGACGGTCGAAACGCCGGAGCCGGTCGCGGTTTGAGGGGCAGGCTCTCCGGTCGCATCCGCGCCGTCCCGGCTACGGGACGAGCGCGGATGTTTTGTCTCAGGCGTCAGGACCGCTCGAGCGTCGGTTAATTGGGGCCTTGTGGTATAATTTTGGTGTTACGTCGGTGAGCGCTTCGGGAAGCACCGCCGGGTGTCACCCGAACGGCGGTGGGCGGAGCATCACCACGGAACTGCCGAAATGTCCGGTTTCTATCGTGTGCCCTGGCTGAAGGAGGCAAAGATGGGACCCCTGGATTTGCTGTTGCTCTTGATCGCTGGCGCGTGTGTGGCGATTTCCCTCTATCAGCGCTTCGTGCGCACCGTATTCATGGCCATTGGGGCGTATGTCGGCACGCTGTTCAGTGCCTTGTTGTACCAGGAGGCGGCGTTTCGCCTGAAGGCCATCGGCCATGAGAAGCCCTGGTTCGAGGGTCTGGTATTTATCCTGCTGTTCCTTTTGATCTTCCTGGTCTTTTATTTCGTGAGTCGGGCGGCTTATCGGGACACTTCTCTGCCCAAGCTGGGATTTTTGGATCACCTGTTGGGGGGCGTGGTGGGCGTGCTGGTGGCCGCGATTTTGCTGATAATCCTCTACAACGGTTTGGGGGTGATGGTCGCCGAGTATTGGGAGCCGTTTCCGTCGTATGTCCAATTGCTCAACTTGCGCGGCAGTATCCAGCTGGGAGGGCTGATCCGCCAGCTCACGCAGGTCTACGCGCAGGCTTTCTATCCCTTCTTCTATGCGACGGGTTTTCCGCCCGTGTTACAGCCACGCTGAGTCGCGGGGCGTGATGTGAAGGAGGGAGAGCATGAGCTTGCTGGATGTGCTGTTGGTGTTCCTGGGCGCAGCGGGAGTGTTGTGGGGCATGTACCGTCAGCTGTTAGGGACGTTGTTGAGCCTGGTGGGCCTGTATTTCACCTTGCTGGTGGCGGGGATGGCGACTTCCTTCTTGAGCGGGGCTTACAGCGTGGGCACAGAGATCGTGCAGTCGCTGTGGGGGCAGCCGACCTCCATTCGTCTGATCGAAGTGGGCCTGTTTGCCGCTTTGGGCATAGGCTGTTTTATCGCGTTGGAGGTGGGCAATCGCTACGCCTTTCCCAATCCCGGGTTGAAAGGGTTAGGAATTTTTGACGGCGTGTTCGGCGGGATTTTGGGGCTGGTCCTGGGAGTGGCGCTGATGGCGGTGTTCAGCAATCTCTGGCGACTGGTGGTGCTCACTTCGTGGCAGCCGTATGCGACATGGCTGTTCCTGCGCCGCGCCTATGACGCCAGCTTGCTCGTGCCGCGGCTCAAGCCGGTTTTTCAGGTGCTGCGGACTCTGCTGTTCCCGTTTGCCTTGATGGGGTACCCCCGCGTGCTGATGCCCTGAGCTCCTCCGAAAATAAACATGTGCCCACGTGCCCACGTTATTTTCATTTTTGGATAGTGTGCGTCGGCACATGGCGCCTCCTTTGTAATGACCTGTTCAATGGCCTGCTATCATGAACCGACATTGGGAAACCCTTGAATTTCCGAAAATCCTGGCGCGGCTGGCGAAGTACACCGACTTCTCCGCCGGCGCCGAACTGGCGTTGGCGCTGACGCCGGCGCCGGATTACCGCGAGGCGCGGGAACGGCTGACGCTCACCGCCGAAGCGCGCGCGCTGTTTGTGGCGCGCCCGGATTTCGCCTTGGGTGGCATCACCGATATTCGCCCCTGGGTGGAGCAGGCGCGCCACGATGTGCTGATCATGCCGCGCGAGATGCTGCAGGTGCGGGACACCTTGCTTGGCGCGGAGCGGGTCTATCGGCTGCTCACCCGCCTGGAGTCGCAATTTCCCCATCTGGCGGATATTGCCTGGCGGATCACGCCGCAGCCGCAGCTGGTCGCGGCCATCAACCGTGTCCTCGACGAGCGCGGCGAGGTCCGCGATACCGCTTCGCCGGAGCTGGCGCGCATCCGCCATGACCTGCGGGTGACGCAGGAGCGCATCCAGGAACGCTTGCGGCGGATGGTGAGTACGCCGGAAATCGCGCGCTATCTGCAGGATACGGTGATCACTCGCCGCGAGGGACGTTTTGTCATTCCGGTCCAGGCCAACTTCAAGGGACAGGTCCCCGGCGTGGTGCACGATCGCTCAGCAACCGGCATGACCTTGTTCATGGAGCCGCTGGCGGTGGTGGAACTCAACAACGCCCTGCGGGAGCTCACTCTGGCCGAAGAGGAGGAAGTCTACCGCATTCTCGCCGCGTTGACCCGCGAGGTGGCGGACGCCGGCATGGCGCTCGACGCTTTGATCGCGGCCCTGGCGGAGCTCGATCTGGCCCTGGCGCTGGCGCGCTACGCCGAGGAGCTCCAGGCCACGCAGCCGGAGCTGCTGCCCCTGCCGCATCCCTTGCCCGAAGTGACCGGGGACAATTACAGCGCCGGCGCGGTCCTGCGGCTCGAAGGGGCGCGGCATCCCCTGCTCGATCCGCAGAAAGTCGTGCCGGTGGACATTGTGCTCGACCCGGAGACGCACATCCTCATCGTCACCGGGCCGAATACGGGCGGCAAGACGGTTTCGCTCAAAACGGCGGGGTTGTTGGTGCTGATGGCGCAATCTGGAATGCACATTCCCGCCGACGCTGGTTCGGCCCTCTCGTATTTTGAGGCGGTCTACGCCGACATCGGGGACGAGCAGTCCATCGAGCAGAGCCTTTCGACCTTCTCCTCGCATTTGGCGAACATCGTTTCTTTCCTTGAGCGGATAGATCACCGCGCGCTGGTCTTGCTGGACGAGCTCGGCGCCGGCACGGATCCGGCGGAGGGTTCGGCGCTGGCGCGGGCGCTGCTGGAGCACATCCGCAAGCGCCGGGGGATGGCGTTCGTGGCGACGCACTACCCCGAGCTGAAGCTGTACGCGCACAACACGCCGGGCGTGCAGAATGCTTCGATGGAATTCGACACCGAGACCCTCGCGCCGACTTACCGGCTCGTCCTGGGGCTGCCGGGGCGTTCCAATGCCTTCGCCATCGCGCGACGGCTGGGCATGCCGGAGGACGTCATCAAACTGGCGCAGGGGATGCTCTCCGGCGAGGAACTGCGCGTCGAGGACATGTTGGAGGACCTGCACACGCTGCGCCTCGAAGCGGTCCGCGCGCGGGATGCCGCCCGGCAGGCGCGTCATGAGGCGCAGGTGCTGGGCACGAATCTCCGCAAGCGGCTCGCCGGCATCGAGGAGGAACGGCGCGTCATCCTGCAAGAGGCTCGGGATCTTGCTGACGCCGAGGTCGAGGCGGTGCGGCAGGAACTCGAGGAGGTGCGGCGACGGCTGCGCGTGGAGCCTTCGCGCGCGACGCGGGATACCCTGGCGCAGGTCGTCGCCGGGGCGACGGCGGATCTGGCAGAAGTCGCCGGTCGGACGTCAGACCTGGTCCAGGAGCCGCTGGGCGATGCGGCGTTGGAGGCGGCGCTGGAGCCGACGGCGGAAACCGCTGTCCCCGTCGGCCCGCCGCGTCCTGGCGACACCGTGCGTCTGGCGACGTTGGGCCTGGAAGGGGTGCTGGTGCGCGTTGACGGGGACGAGGCGCTCGTGCAGGCCGGTCCCGTGCGGACACGGGTGCCCTTCGGCTCGTTGACGCTGGTGCGCCGCGAAAAGCCCCCGGTGCCGGAGGTCTCCATCAGCGTGCCGGAGGCGGGGCCTTCGCCGGGGCTGCAACTTGATCTGCGGGGATTGACGGCAGAAGAGGCCCTGCTGCGACTGGATCGCTATCTCGATCAGGCGGTGCGAGCGCGGTTGCCGTGGGTGCGCATCGTCCATGGGAAGGGGACGGGCACCCTGCGCCGTGAGGTGCGCCGCATGTT
>JAGPHL010000291.1 GCA_018055515.1 Anaerolineae bacterium | reverse complement strand
CCCCCTCCCATTGACTTTGCCGGAGGCGTGCTATACTTGGGATACTGAAAGCCGCACGAATGTTGCCATGTAACACACAGGAGCCAAAACGATGAGCGACAAGTCCAAACAACCCACCCTTCGCCGCATTTCCTGGCTGATGTGGGGCATCCTGGCCGTGGTGATCGTGCTCCTCATCTCCGCCTTCGGGCAGGCCCTGACGCTCAATGCGACGTTGCGCGAGAAAGTCGCCACGCTCGAACCGCTGCTCGCCGAACAACGTCGCCTCAACACCACTCTCGAGGCGCAGCTGGAATATGCGCAAAGCGACGCCTACGTCGAAGCCTGGGCGCAGGAACACGCCGGCATGGTTCGCCCCGGCGAGACGCTCGTCGTCCCCCTCGCTGCGACCCCGACGCCCACCCCACCCCCTCTGCCCGTCCTCACGCCCGTCGTCACGCCGACGCCCGAACCCTTTTGGGTCCAATGGTGGCAGGCGCTCTTCGGTGAGTGAACAGCCGCCCGCGCCCATGCTTGAGGCCCGTGAGCTGCACTTCGCCTATGCCGGGCGCCCGCCCCTTTTCGTGGAGTTTTCGTGGTCCGTGGCCGCCGGCGAGACCTGGGCCGTGCTCGGACCTTCCGGTTGCGGCAAGAGCACGTTGCTCATGCTGGCGGCGGGATTGCTACGACCCCAGCGGGGCGACATGCGCGTGGCCGGCGCGACGCTTCACCGCCCCCGTCCCCGCACCGGGCTGATCCTCCAGGAGTACGGCCTGCTCCCCTGGGCCACCGTGCGCCAAAACGTCGCCCTGGGACTGGACATCCGCCGCTTCTACGGCCCGGACGGACGCCATGCGCCGCAAGATGAACGGCTAGAAGATCACGCCGCGCGGGTGGACTACTGGCTGGAACGCCTGGGCATCGCCCCGCTGGCAGACGCCTATCCGGCGCAACTCTCCGGCGGAGAACGCCAGCGTACCGCCATCGCGCGCACGCTCGCCCTCAACCCCGACCTGCTGCTGATGGATGAGCCGTTCTCCTCGCTGGACGCGCCCACCCGCGAGGCCCTTCAGACCCTCACGTTGACCCTCTGCCGGGAGCAGCAGCTGACGGTGATCCTGGTCACGCACGCCCTCGAGGAAGCTGCCTTCGTCGGACAGCGCATTCTGCTGTTGGGCCGTCCGCCCCATCACGTCCCCTGCATCATCGAAGCCCCCCACCCTCACGAGGCCGCCTATCGCCACACGCCGGCCTATCAAGCGCTGTGCGCGGAGTTGCGCGAGCGGTTGGAAGCGGAGGAATGCTCATGACCGACGTCCGCCGCCGGGACGTGCTGCTCGCCCTGCTGGCGCTGCTGCTGATCTGGCAGCTCATCGCCGCGCTCGCGCGGATCCCCCTCCTGCCGCCGCCCTCCCTGGTGGTGACGACCTTTGTCCGCGAAGTGCCCCGGGGGCTGGGGCGCCATGCCCTGGCCAGCCTGTACCGGGTGGTCGCGAGCATCGCCCTGGCCGTGCTGGCCGCGGCGCCCCTGGGATTGGCGCTGGGGCAAAGCGCGCGGCTCAATCGCCTGGCAGCTCCCTTCATCTACCTGCTGTACCCCATCCCCAAAGTCGTCCTGGCGCCCATCGTGCTGCTGCTGCTGGGAGTGGGCGAGCTGCCTAAAATCGTCCTCATTTTCCTGATCCTGTTCTTTCAGATCCTGGTGCTGGTGCGCGACAGCGCCGCCGCCATCCGGCCCGAACTCGTGCTCAGCGTGCGCAGTCTGGGCGCCGGCAGGCGGGCGCTGTTTCGCTTTGTGTACCTCCCCGCGAGCCTGCCCGCGGTGCTCACCGCCATCCGTCAATCCATCGGCACGGCAGTGGCGCTCCTGTACGTCGCCGAACTCTTCGCCACACGCTGGGGACTGGGATATTACATCTACCTCAACGGCAGCACCCTCTTCAACTATCCGGCGATGTACGCCGGCGTGCTGGCCATGAGCCTCTTGGGACTGGGCCTGTACTTTGCCGTGGACGCCCTGGAGCAACGGCTCTGCCGCTGGCAGGCCCCATCGTCATGCTGAAAATTGTCTCCCCTCTCCTTCATGCTATAATGACCGCAGTCAACTATGACCGGAGTCAATCATGGCCGAAAATAAGACCGGGCACGTCGGAGCCTCTCGTTGGGAGCGGCGTAAGGAACAGACCCATCGCCGGCTGCTGGATGCGGCAGCGACGCTCTTTCTGGAAAAGGACTTCGAGGCCACGACAGTGGAAGAGATCGCCGCGCTGGCGGATGTTGCCAAAGGCACCTTCTTCAACTACTTCGAAAGCAAAGAAGCGCTGCTGGCGACCTTGCTGGCTGAGCAGCTCGACGCCCTCCTGGAAGAGCTGCCGGGCGTCGGACAACCGGCGCTCGCGCGCATTCGCCTGCTGTTCCAGAGAATCTGGGGCGTCTTCGAGCCCTATCAGCACCTCAGCCATCACTTGTTCGCCTGCAATATGGCGTCGCCAGGGACGGCGCGCTCTCTGCCCATCGTTCAGGCGATCCGACAGTTGCTGGACGAGGGACAGGCGCACGGCGACATCCGGTCAGACGTGAACGTGGAGATCGCCGCGACGCTCGTCGCCATGCACTTTCTGCAAGCCTGCGTCCACACCCATGCAGCCGCCTGCGCTCCTGCCGCAGCAGGGACGGCATTTCTGGATGAAGGTCTCGACATCCTGGCGCACGGCATAGCGGCGCCGACC
>JAGPHL010000073.1 GCA_018055515.1 Anaerolineae bacterium | reverse complement strand
CCCTGGAATGACATGCGCTCGCCGGGCAGCGGCGCGTTGACTCACCTGCCCGCAAGTCTGTTGCTTGCCGTCGCGGGCATTCGGTTGTACAATGAAGTTGCATCAAATGATGCGTCTTGCAGTGTGGCGCTCTTCAAAAAGGAGGGGAAGATGTCCAGACAGCGATGCCTCATGGCTTTGCTCCTTGCGGTGTTGACCTTGGGGACGGTGGCTGCCAGACCCGCGCAGGACTGGCCTCCTGGAACGGCGATCCTTCACGGTTTTGTCTTCCACGACTTGAACGGCGACGGCAAATGGAATCACCCCAACGGCAATGGGCCTATCGTCCCCACAAAGCCTGAAACCTGGGAACCCGGTTTCGGCGGCGTGTATTTCACCGCCAGCTGCGGCGATTTCTCCGTCGTCGGCTACTCCGAACCCCGCTCGGTAGACGAGTACGGCCATACTTTTGCGACGGGCGATTTTGGGCCGGTGCTCTCGGCCTGCGACTGGACGGTGACCCTTCACGTCCCGGCGGGATATGTGGCCACGACTCCCGTGCAGCAGAAGGCCCGTATCCCCGACGCCGGCGGGACGGCTTTCCCGGCGGTGTTGTTTGGTCTGAGGGCGGGGCGACTCCCCAAGACTGGCGCGGTCGAACAGCCCTTCCTGGCCGGCGCGGGACTTGTGTTCGGACTTGAGATGATGATTGCGGGCGCTGCCGGCCTGCTCACGCGCCGCCGTCGCAGCTAGCGGCCCCTTTGCCCCGCAAAACGCCAGCGACGGCAGGTCATGCACGCCTGCCGTCGCCGTCCCATGTCTTCCGCTTCAATAGCCGAGCGTTTTATCCACCACCTGCCGCAGCGGCAAGCCCTGCATGTAACGCTCCAGGTTATCCAGAAACAGGGCGGCCTCGCGTTCCTCCATGTGCGGGGTGCTCCACGAGTTGTGCGGCGTGAGGATGACATTTTCCATGTCCCACAGCGGTGAATCCGGCGGCAACGGCTCCTGGGCGAAGACGTCGAGCGCGGCCCCACCCAGCTGCCCGTCCTGCAGCGCCCGGACGAGCGCCGGCTCGTCCACAATGGCGCCCCGCGCGATATTGATCAGCCATGCCCCGGGCCGCAGCGCGCGGAGTTGGGCCTCGCCGATCATCCCCCGCGTCTCCCCGGTGAGGGGGACGGCCAGCACCACAAAATCCACCTGCGCGAGCAGGGTTTCCAGCTGCTCCAGCGGCAAGAGCTGGTCTACGTTGGGAGCGCCGCCCTCCGGATGGCGGCGTGTGGCCAGGACGCGCATCCCCAGCGCGCGGCAAAGGCGGGCGATTTCCGCGCCGATGCTGCCGAGGCCGACGATGCCGACCGTCAGCCCGGCAAGCTCTCGCAGCGGCTGTTTCTTCCACTGATGGGCGCGTTGCTGCGTCATGAAGACGGGCATCTGCTTGACGATCATCAGCAGGTAGGTGATCACCGTCTCCGCGATGGGCAGGTCGAAGACGCCGCGGGCGTTGGTGAGCGTGATGGGGGCAGCGCGCAGGGTCTCATCGAGCGCCTGCTCGACCCCGGCGCTGATGGTGTGCACCCATTTGAGCGAGGGCAGGCTGTAGAGAGCCTGTCTGATTTCGGGGGACAGCTGCCAGGGCAGCATGAGCACCTCCGCGCCGGTGGGATCCCCTTGCGGCCGGCCGTGCCGATCCAGCACGATGAAGTCGCAGGCAGCGAACAGCGTGCAGGCGCGCGCTTCGAGGTACGGCAGCATGAATTCGGGCATGATAATCTTCATGGTGAATCTCCTTGAACGGTTGCCTGGTGGCGTCAGCCGTTTTGAATGGTGTCACGAGGATACCTTATTTGGCGGGAAAAGCAAAATGGCCCCTTTGCGACTTACCCGCAGCGAGAGCTCTTTCAACAACATCCGGCGCTTTCTCAACGGCCTGCCGATTCCGGCTCGTTTTCTCCGCCCCATGCTTGGCGCGCGGGGCGACTGTGCTATCATGGTTCCTGCGCCACGTGCGCAGGATTGTGCTATACTAATAGACGTCTTGAGGCGCAGTCAGCCGGCTTGAGGGAGAGCTCAACATGGACTTGCGGACGTTTCTGGCAGAGTTGGAGGCCCGAGGCGAGCTGCAACGGGTGACGGAACCCGTCGCGCCGACCTTCGAGGTGGCTCGCCGCATCGCGGCGCAGGAGGGGCAGCCGTTGCTGTTTGAGGCGCTGCCCGGCTTCCCCGAGTGGCGCCTGGTTTCGGGGTGTCTGGCGCGCCGCGAGCATCTCGCGCTGGCGTTGGGATGTGAGGTCCCGGAGCTGGTGCAGCGCCTGGCGGAAGCGCTGGACGCTCCGCAGCCTCCGCCGTGCGTGGCGGAGGCGCCCTGTCAGGAAGTGGTCGAAACGGACGTGGACCTCTATCGCCTTCCCATCCCCCGGTATCATCCCCTCGACGGCGGGCCTTACCTCACCGCCGGCGTCGCCGTGATCCGCGATCCCGATTACGGGCGCAATCTCAGCTTCCACCGTATGATGGTGCGCGACGCGCGGCATCTCACGGTGCGGGTGGTCGAAGGGCGAGGCACAGACACGGCATGGCGTAAGGCGCCGGAGGGATTGCCCATCGCGGTCTGCATCGGGTTGCCGCCGCATGTATTGCTCGCCGCTGCGATGTCGCCGCCGAAGGGGGTAGATGAGTGCGGCATCGCTCAGGCGTTGGATGACACGCCGTTGGCGCGCGCGGTCGCCGTCCCCCTGGAGGTCTTTGCCGACGCGGAACTGGTGTTGGAAGGCGTGCTGACCCACGAACTCGATGAGGAAGGGCCGTTCCCTGATCTCACCGGCACGATGGACGGACAGCGGCGACAGCCCGTCTTGCGGGTGGACGCCATCACCCATCGCCGGAAGCCACTGTTCCAGGCGCTGCTGCCGGGTGGACTGGAACACAAGAACCTGATGGGCATGCCCCGCGAGCCGACTATCTTCGCCGAGGTGAGCAAGGTGACCCGCTGTACTGGCGTCGTCGTCACGCCGGGGGGATGTTCGTGGTTGCACGCGGTCGTGCAGATCGCCAAACAAGGCCCTGAGGATGGGCGACTGGCGATCGAAGCGGCGTTCCGGGGTCACAGCTCGCTCAAGCACGTGGTCGTGGTGGACACGGACGTGAATCCCTATGATGTCGCCGACGTGGAGTGGGCCATCGCTACGCGCGTGCAGGCGACCCGCGACCTCTTCCTCTATCCCGATCAGCCCAGCTCCAGCCTGGATCCCTCCGCCCGTCAGGTCCCGGGTCAAAAGGCGCGCAGCGACAAGGTCGGCGTAGACGCGACCATTCCCTGGGGCGAGCCTCAAGCAGGCTACTTGCGGGTGCGTTACTGAGACGCGGACGGCAGTGCGTTTGTCACGCCAGGGATAACGTGCGAACGTAGGAAAGTGTGAACGTGCCCAGGTGCCCACGTGTGAACGTGCCCACGTAAGCGATTCGCCGACTTGCTGATTCGCTTTCTCGCTTTTTCGCCTTTTCGCTGATTCGCTGACTGCTGACTCGCTGATCTCTATTTTTGAAGGAGGCCAGTATGAACACGTTTAACCGTATTGTGGTGGTATTGGTGTTGATCGCGTTGATCCTCTTGGTAAGCGTGCTGGGCGTCATCCCGCACGTGGTCCTTTCTGACGTGGGACGTTGGGCCACGACGCTGGGAGAACAGCTGTGGGCAGCACAGGTTGCCGTCCGACTGGGCGTCGGTGTCCTGCTGGCGCTCATCTTCGATGTCGTGGCGATAGCGCTGATCTATTTTGAGGTGCGACCGCGGCGTCAGCGCTTCATCCGCGTGGAGAACCTCGCCGGCGGTATGGCGACGGTCAGCGTCGAAAGCGTCGTGCGGCAGCTTGAATATCGCCTGGCGCCCATCCCCAACGTGATCGCCGTGAGGCCGAAAATCCGGGCGGGGCGCGGCAAAGTGCAGGCGGTGGTCAATGTGGATGTGGGGACGGGCGCCAACGTCCCGCAGATGGCGTCCCGCCTGGTGGAGGAAGTCAAGGACGTGCTGAGCACGGAAATGGGGCTACAGCTCGCCGGCGAGCCGGAAGTGCGGATCACGGTCTTGCCGCAGCCGGAAGGGCGCCGCGTCCCTCAACCGCAGCCTGCTGCGCCCGTCGCGCCCGTGACCCCGCCGACGATCCCGGCGGCGACGCCGCAGCCGCCGCTCGTGACCCCTGTGCCCGACACGCCGAGTTGGCCAAGAGACACCGGGGAGCCTGTCGTTTGAGCGAGTCACAGACGCTGACGCCGGTCGCGCTCATCGAAGCCTTGCTCTTCGTCGCGCAGGGCCCGGTGAAGGAAGAAGACCTCTTCGCCGCGGCGGGCTTGAGCGAAGAAGAGGGGCGCGAGGCCCTGGCCCGCCTCGAGACGTACCTGGCCGGGGGCGGCTTGCGGTTGCAGCATCTGGGCCGACGGTTGCAGCTGGTCACGGCGCCTCAAGCGGCCCCGCAGGTGGAACATTTCCTCGGCCTGGAGGTGAACCTGCGTTTGTCACAGGCTGCCCTGGAGACGCTGGCGATCGTCGCCTACGCGCAGCCGGTCACGCGCCCGCAGGTCGAGGCCATCCGGGGAGTCAATTCCGATAGCGTCTTGCGCACGCTGCTGGCCGCCGGGCTGATTGAGGAAGCGGGCCGCGCCGATACGGTGGGTCGTCCCATCCTCTACCAGACCACGTTTGAGTTTTTACAGCAGTTTGGCCTGAGCAGCCTGCAAGCCTTGCCGGCGCTGGAAGCCATGCCCCAGAACGCCGCCCCGGTCGCCTCTGCCGCTGACGAGGCGTAGCACGGCGGAACGGTAGCGCTAAGGGGGAAGTCAATGAACAGGTGGGGGCGCCTGCTGTTGCTGGCGCTGCTGGTGGGCGCGATCGCCGCGCCCGCGCCACAGGCATCGGCGCAGACGACGGGCGACGCGGTGAGCGTCTACTATGTCGGGCCGCAGGATCTCCTCTATGCGACGATCCAACGCGCCGCGCCCCACCTCCGCCTGGTGGACAACCCCGAACTGGCGCAAGTCTACGTTCTCAACGATCCGCTGCTGGAATCCGCGCAGCTGCAGGGGATCGGGCGGTTGGTGCTGCGGGAGGAAGTCGGCCTCGTGGTTTTTCTGGGACCCCATTTCCCCAGCACGGTGGCCGATATTCGGGCGCTCCTCGGCGTCGGCGCGTTCAACATCGCGGCCGGGAAGACCAATCCGCAGCGGGTGCAAAACAGTTCAGAGCCCGACCCCCTTCAGACCGCCGTCGCCTGGAACTCGGCCCCGGAAGTCCGCGCGCGCACGGTGATTTCCAATCCCAACCTGCTGCAGCCCGTCGTCGTCACGGCGGCGGGCGAACCTCTCGTGCAGCGGGCGCGGGGACGGGAACAGGTGCAGGTCTTCGTCGTGGGGGCGTGGTTCGATGACGCCAGCAATGCCGGCTGGGCCGAATGGCCCTATTTCGACTATTTCATCTATCGGTTGTTGGCGGAGGCCGCGAACGCTCCCCGTCTCATCCCTTTTCAGGCTTACCCGCGCGCTCCGGTTCCTCGCGGGCAGGCCCGCTGGTTTTTGGGCAGCCTGGCGCTCCTGGATCTCCTGATCTGCTTCATCGCCCTGTTTGTCGCCCGACGGAGCCTTTTCCTGCGACCTGAACGGTGGGCCGCCGCGCGGTTTGACGCGACAGCTTCCCCCTCGCCCTGGACGGCGGTGGGATTTCAGCGCCCGCTGGCTGCCCTGTTGCTGTTGCTCGGCATTGGTCCCCTCCTGCTGTGGCCCTGGTTGATCTTCCAGCTGCAGTTTCTGCCGACGGTGCTGTTGCCCTCCCAACAGGCCTGGGGCTTCTGGGAGCAGGCGGGACAGTGGCTGACGCTGCTCTGGGTCGCCTTTGACGCGGGGGTGGGCGTCGCTGCGGTAAGGTATTTCGTCGCCTGGCGCTCGCAAAATCCTAAGGCGGGACTTCGGTATTTGCAATGGTACATCTGGTGGCAGATGCTGAGCGGCGCCGTGCAGATGGTACTGGTGATGGGAGGGGCGCTCTTCATCCTGCCGCGGACGGCGCTGGCGCACCTGACTTTCTATCTCATCGCGCGCGTCTTCATCCAGTTTCCGGGTTTCCTGATGGTCTTCCGCTTGTTCTTCCGCGCCGAGCAGCGCTTCGACTATGAGCAGCGGCTCGTCATTCTGACGGCCATTGGGGGGATGGGACTCCAGACGCTCCTGGTGCTCCTGTTCCGGGAGGTGCTCCCGAATTTGCTCGACCTCGACGCCACGATCCGCAGCGTTTTGGGACTGGGAGTGGGGGCGTATTTTGCCGAATGGCTGGCCTTTGGCGTGGGCGTTCTCTTTTACAAGCAGCTGGGGTACGATCTTTATGCCCTGTTTATCCCGGCTTTCGACCGGGGCGTGCGCCGCCGCGCTTTGCGCTATGGGCTGTTGTGGACCGGCGGGACGCTGGCAGTCGCCGCCGGAACGCTGGTGCAGGGAATGTGGCTCGTCCGCTATGTGCCCGAGCTCGGCAGCTGGCAGATGTGGGCCGTGATGATGCTCTTTCCGCTGGCCTGCGAGACGCTGCAATCCGGCCTGTATGACAGCCTCATGCCCGCTCTGGTCGAGGCGGTAACGCAGGACGCGCGCACGCTGGCCCGCTACATGCTGGGTCAGGGAGTGCGCTATGGCGTGTGGGCCGGGCTGTTGGTGCTCGCGGCGCTGGCGTTGGTGCTCGAACGCCTGGCGGAGGGCTGGTTAGGGGAGGCTTATGTGGAGCTGGCGTCTTTGCTGGCTCCCGTCATGGTCTGGGCCGTGTTGCAGGGGCCGGCGTGGACGGCAGAACGGCTGTTGGAGGCGGAAGGACGTCCCGGGCGGCGTTCTGTGGTGCTGATCGTCGAGCAGGGATTGCGGCTGCTGTTGCTGTTCCTGTTTGTCCCCCGGTGGGGAACGCCGGGAATGTGGCCCGCTTTCCTGCTGCCGTTGCTGGTCCGCACGGCCCTGGGATGGCATTTTATCCGGCACTGGCGGGTCAAAGTCAATTTCTGGCAGACAGGTGTGGCGCCCTTCGGCGCGGCGTTGCTGGCCTACAACGGGGCCCGCGCGCTGCTGGGAGTGTTGCCGTCAGCCGGGACGGGCCCGGAACGCCTGCTCTGGTTCCTGGCGCTGCTGTTGCTCTCGCCCTGCTACGGCTTTCTGACGGGGTTGCTGGGGGGCTGGGATGACGGCGGCTTAGAGGAGCTGCATCAGGCGGCGCAGCTGAGCGACGTGGGGCTGCCCCTGGCGCTCCTGCTGTGGGGAGCCGTGCGCCTGGGAGCGCGCCTTTCCCCGTTGCACGGGCTTTTCCCGGTGACCTTGCGGGCAGCGGCTCAAGAAGAGGCCCGCGCTCTCTCCGCGCGTCGCCCGCCGCCCGCCTAATCGAAGGACATTTCCAGGCCGGCCTCGGTCACCCGGTAGCGGGCGAAGACGAGCTCCTCCGCCGGCAGGATGTGCTCCAGCAGGGCGGGCAGATCCTCCACGACGGGCAATGTCTGCAGCGCGGCCAGCTCCACCCATTCTGCCTGCCCCTCAGGCGAGGGCGGCAGGGGGCTTTCTGGCGCCGTCCCGGTGAAGACGAAGAGCAGGACGCCGGGCGGTTGCGGGCGCGTGATGGTGACCAGGCCTTTGAGCCGCAGTTCGACGGACGTGAGTCCGGCCTCTTCCTGGAGCTCGCGGAGGGCGGCGCGCCGCGGATCCTCTCCCGGCTCGAGGTGTCCCCCCAACCCGTTGTAGCGGTTGGCCCAGAGCTTTTTATCCGGCGCGCCGCGCAGCAACAGCACCCGCTCGCCCTGCGTCAAAAAGATCAGCGTGCGGGGCACGACGGTGTAGCGCGTGGGATCGTTAAGCTGCTCCTCCGGCCGCATAGGTGTTGCCTCCATAGATCAGCATGAGCGTGTGCACCGCCTCAAAAGTGAGCCAGCGGCTGGGTTGAAAGATGCGTTCGATCTGCATGTCGTTGGCCGCGAGGCGCGTTTTGTGCCAGCGCCCTTCTTCATCCTGCAGCGTTTCCAGTCGCGCCGCGAATTCGCGAAGGCGCAGGTGTTCCCCGGCGACGGCAAGCGCCAGGAGGTGGGTCAGCTCGAGCAGATCGGTCTCGTAGTAGCGGTTGAAGCGCAACCGCAGCCAATCCGCCTCCCGGCGCTCCCAATCGAAAGGCCACCGCAGCAATTTCTCCGCCAGGCGCTGGATGGCCAGCGTTTCGTCGGCGGTGCGCATGGCCTCAGGCCGACTTTCCAGACCGGCCAGGGCTTTCACCATTCCCGCCGCGCATTCCCCTCCCGCGATGGGGCAGCGGAGCAGCTCCGGCTGCTTCAGGATGGCCTGTACCAGCATCTGGCGGGAGGATTCCAGACGGGGATCGTCACCCAGGCCAAAGTGGGTGAGCAGCTGCACCGTCATGCCGGTGTAGCAGAGCCAGACCCCCGGTTCGGCCGCGTCGGGGGCAAAGCGCCCATCGGCGAGCCGCCCTCGCGCGAGCAGGTGGTCGCAGGCGTCGCGGATGATGCCGGCAGGCGGCGCGCTCATCTGCGCCAGGGTGTACAGGACGCCAAACGTGCCCGCCGCCGCGCCGAAGAAGGGAGCGTCGGCGCGGCCCCAAAAACTGATGGGATCGGCGTAGCGCAGCAGCGTCTGCACCGGCTTCCACGCGAGCACCGCGCGATAGTCTGCTTCCAGGCTTGCCTCCGGGCGGCGGAAGATGTGGCGCAGGGTCAGCAGCCGGGCGGAGGGATTTTCGGGATCCAGCAGCCAGGGGACGGGATCGCGGCGAATGTGCGCCAGCCAGGACATGGGGTCACATCGGGCGGCGAGAGCGTCTCACAGCTTGTAGCCGATCATCCGCAGGAAGTTCTTGCGCCAGGCGATGTCTTCCGCCCCCTCGACCTGCGCGCTTGTCGCGCCGTCAATCACGCCGAGGATGCCGCGCCCCTGTTCGGTCTCCGCGAGGATGACCTCGACCGGGTTGGCCGTCGCACAGAAGATGCGGGCGACTTCGGGGACCTGCTTGACGGCGTTCAGCACGTTGAGGGGATAGTAGCCGGCGCCGAGAAAGATGAGGAAGCTGTGGCCGGCGCGGAGGGCGAGGGCGTTTTTCTGCGCCAGAGCGATCATCTCGTCGTCGGTGCCTGACCAGCGCACCAACGCCTTGCCCGACGCCTCGCAGAACGCCAGCCCGAATTTGATGCCCGGCACGGCGTTGACCAGCGCCTCGTGCAGGTCTTCCACCGTTTTGATGAAATGGGATTGTCCCAAAATGAAATTGATGGTTTCAGGTTTTTCGATGCGTACCACGCTCAGTTCCATGGGATGACCTCCGTAAGTTAAACGCTGTAGCCGTCTGGGAAGCTCGTCTGAATTTCCCGGCGCAAGACCGGGACGCCGGCGTCTGCACAGGCGCTTTCGAGCGTGCGCAGCGTCTCCTCCACCTGCGCTTGCGCCGCAGTGACATCGAGCGCGTGTGCGGCGGCGAGGATGCGTAAAGCGGCATTTTCGGCGGACGACACGCCTGTCACTGGAAAGGGTTGGGCCAGCGATTTGACGTAGACCTCTGGATAGCGCGCGGCCACCTCGCGCAAGATGCCTGCCAGGTCGGCCTCGTCCTCGCACTGCACGACGAGGGCGCCTTCGGCCCAGGCCTGCCGGCCAAAACGGGCGCTCAGCCGGGGGATGACCGTCCCTTCGAGGAGCGCTGCCAGCTCCGCCGGAACGCCAGGGAGGCAGATCAGGATCGTCTCGCCCGGTTCCAGCCACACGCCGGGCGCTACCCCAACGGGATTGAACAGGGGCAGCGCACCCTCGGGCAGCCGCGACATCTTGCGACGGGCCTCTTCCGGCCCGCGTTGCGGCACGTAGCCTGCCGCGAGCAGCCGGTCGTAGGCGGATTCCACGGCCTGGCGCGCCGCCGGCGTCTCGAGGAGGGGACGTCCCAGCGCGGCGGCGACGGCGGAGAGCGTGCAATCGTCTGCCGTCGGCCCCAACCCGCCGCTGACGAGGAGCACGTCAGGCCGGGTCGCCAGCAAAGCCCTGAGCGAAGCGGCGATGGCCGGGGGATCATCCCGCACCATCGCCGCTTGTTCTACCCGAAAGCCTTGCTGTGTAAGCCGGCGCGCCAGCGTGTGGAGATTGCAGTCCTGCACCTCGCCGTTGAGCAATTCGTTGCCGATAGCGAGCAGGGCCACGCGAGCGATCGCACTCACAGATCCAGCCTTAAGACCTTATTGATGCTGCTCAGGAGTTCGTGGGGGCCGAAAGGTTTGGTCACATAGTCATCTACTTTGGCAATGTGCAGCCCCAGCACCTTGTCAATGCTCTGGGCTTTGGCGGTGACGACGATGACGGGAATGGCCTTGAGCGCCGGATCCGCTTTGATTTGCTGATAGACTTCCCAACCATCCATGTCGGGCATCATCAGGTCCAGCAAGACCAGATCGGGCTTCAGGCGACGCACGGTTTCCAGGCCCTGCTGCCCGCCGACCGCGCCCACAAGCTCGAAATCCCCCCGGTCTAAAATGATCCGAATCAGCTCGATCATCTCGGGCTCATCTTCGATGCATACGACTACCCGTTTGGTCATTTCCGCCATCATGTACCTCCGTCAGCCTGCTGCACTTTCCAGTTTAGCATAAGGGGCGCTGAATGTCAACGTGCGGCGGCGACCGTTTTTGGCCCTTCCGGTGCGAGTCACGGTTTCAGCTGCAGGAAGCGGCGTTTCCCCACCTGGAGGATGGCCTCTTCCACCGGCACGACGAAATCCACATCGGTGATGACCTTCTCGCCGAGGCGCACCCCTCCTTGTTGGACGAGGCGTCGGGCGTCGCTCTTGCTGCCGGCGAGGCCCGCGGCGTGCAGCAGGTCCACGAGCCGGGTCGGCTCGGAGAGCTGGAAAACCGGCATCTCCGGCGGCAGCTCGCGCTGTTGATGCACGCGCTCGAAGTGCGCCGCTGCGTTATCGGCGGCCTCGCTGCCGTGGAAGATGTCCACCAGCTCCCATGCCAGCTGCTTCTTGGCCTCCATGGGATGGAGGGTCCCGGCGCGCAAGGCGGCCTCGATCTCGGCGATGCGCTCCGGCGTCCAGCGGGTGACCAGGTTGAAGTAGTTGGACATCGCCTCATCGGGGATGCTCATGGTCTTGCCGTACATGACCTCTGGCGGTTCGCTGATGCCGATGTAGTTGCCCAGGCTTTTCGACATGCGGATGTGTCCATCCGTGCCGACGAGGATCGGCAGGGTGATGGCGATCTGCGGTAGTTGCCCGTACACTTCTTGCAGCTTGCGTCCCGCCATGAGGTTGAACAGCTGCTCCGTCGCGCCCAGCTGCACATCGGCTTGCAACATGACTGCATCGTAGCCCTGCATCAGCGCGTAGAAGAGTTCGTGCAGCCAGACCGGGTCATTGCGTTCCAGGCGTTTGGCGAAGTTGTCGCGCACCAGGAATTGCTGGATGGTGAAATTCGACGCCAGGTTGATCAGATCCTCAAGGGTGAGCCGGCTCAACCATTCGCCGTTGTAGCGCACCTCGGTCTTGGAGCCGTCCAGAATCTTGAAGGCCTGCTCCTGGTAGGTGCGGGCATTCGCCGCGATCTGTTCGGGCGTGGGGCGCGGGCGTGCCTTGTCCTTGTCCGAAGGGTCCCCGATCAGCGCGGTGTAATTGCCGATGACGAAGATCACTTGATGCCCCAGCTCCTGGAATTGGCGCAGCTTGCGCATCGTGACGGTGTGCCCGATGTGCAGGTCGGGCGACGTGGGGTCATAGCCACAATAGACGCGCAGCGGTCTTCCCGTTTTCGCGGAGAGTTCCAGGCGCTGCTGGAGCTCCTGGCGCATGTTCGTATAGGTCTGTGGATCGCCGTATTCGACGCCCCGCATGAGAATGTCCAGCTGTTGTTCGATTGTTGGCATGTCGCCCTCCCTCGAAAATAGAGATCAGCGAGTCAGCAGTCAGCGAATCAGTGAAAAAGCGAATCAGCGAAAAGGCGAAAAGGCGAATCTGTGAACCTCAGCCGCCCCGGAATGAATTCCAGGTCTGCTACGTCAAGTTCGCTGAAGCGAGCTCCCCAACAACGCGCTTCAGCGCGGTTGGCT
>JAGPHL010000072.1 GCA_018055515.1 Anaerolineae bacterium | reverse complement strand
CTCCAGAAGGGACGTCCCGACTTCCCGCCGACGTTTTCTGTGGCCCGACAGGGTAAGGTGCGCTATCACGACGTGCTCATGGAGCGCGTCGGCGGCCCCGGGAAGCTCTTCGTCGCTTCGGATTCGGCGGTGATCCTGCAGCGCAATGGGCGCCTCACGCGCCTGTTGCGTCAGCCGGAGGTCGGGCCGGCACAGATGTTCCAGTTGGAGCCCTTTGAGAAAGTGTGGGACGTGTTGGATTTGCGCCCGCATCGCTGGGTCTATGACGTGGAAGCCATCACAAGAGACGGTCTCCCCATCACCTATGCGGCTGACGTGCGTTTCCAGATTGATCTGCGGGGCACGCCGGAGGAACAGGAAGCCGCCATCTGGCGGGCCGCGACGTGCACGTGGATTCGTGACGCCTGGCGCACGGAGCCGGATCGTTTGATGACCTGGCCCAAGCGGGTGATCATCAGCGCGACCGAAGGAGCTTTTCGCAACATCCTGGGGCGCTACCTGTTGGATGATCTGCTCGCGGGGCAACGCCGGGCGCAGCTGCGGGAGGAGCTGGCACAGGCGCTGAACGAGGCCCTTCCCGGCTTCGGTGTGCGCCTGCTCAGCGTGGAGCTGGGAGATCTCAAGGTGGATGACCGGGTGGTGCGGCAGTGGCGGGAGGTCTGGAAGGCCGAGAAGACGCGCCAGATGCACCTCGATCTCGCCAAAGGCCTGGTTGACCGTGCGCAGGCCGTCGAAGTGGCGAAGACGGAAGTCCAGCGTGACATCCTGCAGAAGACCCTCGAGCGCCTCAGGGAGATCCAAAAGGACGACGGCGAGAAGATTCCGGCGCGGCTGGTGCTATTGAGCTGCATCGAGGTCATCAAGCAGACACAGTTCAGCCTGCAGCTTTTCCTGCCGCGAGACATCATCAGCGTGTTCGACGCGGTCCAGACGCAGCTGCGCCTCAGAGAGGAACCTTCTGACGGCTCCACGGGATCCTGATGCAGGGAGCGCCCTCACGCGCTGGCTCTGGGTGGCGTTGCTGCTGTTGGCCGCGGCCCTGCGGCTTTCTGGCGCGGATTGGGACGGCGGCCTCGCGGCGCACCCCGATGAGCGCTACCTCGTGGATGTCGCGCTGGCCACGCCGTTGTGGGGCGATCCGACCGTTGCGGCGCCGGAGTTCCCCTATGGACATTTTCCCCTGTATGTGCTGCGTCTCCTGACGGCGCTCGCCCCTGGCGCCGATCCGCTCTATGCCGGCCGATTGCTTTCGGGATTGCTGGGGGTGCTCCTGGTCGCGGCGGCGGGCGCGTTGGGACGATGCCTGGCCGGCAGGCGCGGCGGGCTGCTTGCTGCGGCGCTCCTGGCGTGTGCCCCCTTTGCCCTGCAGCAGGCGCGCTTCTTCACCGTGGACGTCCCCGGCGCGGTCTGCGTCTCGCTGGCGTTGCTTCTGGCGCTGCGACGGCATTTCGGCGGCGCCGGCGCGTTCTGGGGGCTGGCGGTCGCCTGCAAAGCCTCGCTGATCTGGGTGGGCGCGCCCCTCCTCGCGGCGATTTTCTGCTTGCCTGGGACGCCTCCGCCGGGGAAGGCTCGCGCCGTGCGCCGGGTCGCCTCCCTGCTGCTGGGAGCCGCGCTGAGCTTCGTCCTGGCCTCGCCGTGGGCGGTGCTGCGTCCCGCTGCGGCCTGGCGAGGACCGTGGATCCAAAGCCTCATGGTCGCCGGGCGGCTTGATTTCCCCTACACCCGGCAATTCGCGGGCACGCTGCCGTTCCTCTATCCGCTGGCGCAGCTGGGCCTGTGGGGGCTAGGGCCGGCGGCGACGCTGACGGGGTTGCTGGGGCTGCTGCTGGCCGCTGGCCGCTGGCGACGGCTTTCCCCGCCAGCGCGCCTTCTCTGGGGGGGGACGCTCGTGGGGCTCGTGGCGCTTGCCGGAGGGTATGTCAAGTTCCCCCGCTATCTGTTGCCCCTCTACCCGCTGTGGAGCGCGTGGGCCGCAGCGTTCCTCGTGCGTGTGGGTGAGGGGACGCCGGCGGAGAGCCGCGAGCGGAAGGGAAAAGTCGCGCGGCGGATCGTTATCGGCGGTGTGCTCCTTTCTACGGCTCTCTTGGGCGTGGCGCAGCTCTCCCTCTACGCGCGCCCGCATCCGTGGGAAACCGCCTCCCGCTGGCTCTACGCGAACCTGCCCGAAGGGGCGCAAATTGCGGTGGAGCACTGGGATCATCCGCTGCCGATTCCCCTGCCCGAAGGAAGTGCGGAGCGGTTTGTGCAGTGGAGTTTGCCGGTGATGGACGAGGACACGCCGGAGAAGCTCGCGCAGCTGGAGGCGGCGCTGAAAACAAGCGACGTGATCGTGTGGGCCAGCGCGCGGGGATATGGAGCGCTGGCGCGTCAGCCGGAGCGGTATGCGGCGACGCTGGCATGGTACGCGCGCGTGATGACAGAGCGGCAGCTGGTGGCTTTTGGGCGCTGTCCCCGCCTGGGGCCGCTGGCGTTGAGCGACGACCCCCTCGCCGACGCGGGGCTGCCGACGCCGCTGACCCTGGCGGAGCGCTGTGGCGCGCCCCTGGCGTTGCGGCTACCCCATTTAGATGAGAGCTTCCGCGTCTACGACGCCCCGATGGTGTTGCTGGCGCTGCGCGCGCCGTGAGGTCCGTTCATTCCGCGGCGGCGCGCAGCTCGAAGCGCAGGCGGGTTTCGCCAATCTGGATTTCATCCCCTGAGGCCAGCACGCGGTTGGAACTCACGCGCTCGCCATTGAGGTAAGTCCCGTTGTGGCTGCCCAAGTCCTCGATGTGCCACTGCCCTTCGCGCCAGACGATCAGCGCGTGATGGGCGGAGGCGAAGGGGTCTTCCAGCGGGAGGGAATTGTCGTCCGCGCGCCCCAGGCCGGTCACCGGTCCCAGGTCGAGGGTGGCTTCCTCCCCGGCCGCCGTCTGCCAGCGCAGCAGCGCTGGAGCCGGGCGCGGGATGGCCGGTTTATCCTCGCGGCGCAGGTCGCGCCACAAAATGTACAGGGCGACGCCCAGGAAGCCGTAGAGCAAGAGCGCCAGCAGGATCCGCAGCGCTAACAGCGTCTCACCCATGGAGCTCCTCACCGCTCATGGCTGCTCCTCTTTCGGCCGCGTATTGCCCTGCTGGACCGCCGCCGCTGGTGCGACAGAGCTCCCTTCCGCGTAGATCACTTCCAGACCGCCGAGTGAGAGGACATCCCCCGGACGGAGGGCCACTTCCTGAATGGGATAGCCGTTGACAAAGGTCCCCCCGCTGCTGTCCAGATCCTGGAGCACGTAGCGCCCATAGCGCAATCGCAACCGCGCGTGGTAGCGCGACACTCGCCGATCCTCCAGGATCAGGTCGTTGTCGAAAGCGCGCCCAATGCTGATCATGGGCAGGCCGAGGTCGAAAATGCGTTGCCCGCTGATGATGAGGTAGGCATTTTGTGGCGGGGTGAGGGAGTGCTTTATCAGTGCCTGGAGCTTCTCGGGCTCCAGCTCGTGGGTCTCCTCCAGCAGCGGCGCGGTGTTGAGCGCAATGATCTGTACCCCGCGCTGCGGCAGCGTCGCATCCGCGCTCAGCAGCACTTCGGGAGGGCGGTTCAGGCGGACATTCATCCGTGCCATCAGGTCGGCGAGCCCCTGGCTCAGGTCGGCTTCGATGGCAGGATGCTCGCGCCGCAGGGCTTCCAGTGTGACGGGATGCAGCCGGATGCGATAGCAGCCCGGCGCTTCGATTTGCCCGTCGGAGGTGAGCTGTTCCCCATCCTCGATGGCGGCGACCAACCGTCGTGCGACCTCTTGCGGCAGCAACTGCCCGTTGAACAACCGCACGAAAGGTTCTTCGACAATCTGCTCAATCCAGTTTTCCAGCCGCATCAGGCCTTTCATAAGGCAGATTATAAAGCCAAACGGTGGAACGCCAACCGGCGGCGTTTGTGAGCTTTCCCCGGCGGGGGTATAATTTGCCCCATGGACAGGCGGAAATCGGCGGTTCTTTTCGGCTTCGGAGCGGTGCTGTTGGTCGTTGCCGTCTTAAGCGCATTCCAGCTCTCCGCGCGGCAACGGTATCTGACACGCGGTTGGGAGACCGGGGCGCCGTCGCCATTCCCGGACACGAGCTATCCGCCTCTGTGTGTGAACGCCGCCCTGGAGCAGTATGACCCGCAGCGCCTGGAGTGGGCGCTCGACCTCGCGGCAGAGGGCGGTTTCACCTGGGTGCGGCAGCGGTTCCCCTGGTCGGAGATCGAGCCGGAGCCGGGGCGCTTTGAATGGGCGCCCTGGGACGCCATGGTCGCCGGCGCCGTGGAGCGGGGCCTGCAGCTGTTGCCCGTGCTCACGTCCCCGCCGGCGTGGGCGGGCATGCCGCCTGATCCTGAGGCTTTCGCGCGTTTTGCCGCCGCCCTGGCGAATCACTACTCCGCGCAGCTGGTCTACTACCAAATCTGGCACAATCCCAATCTCGGCGAGACCTGGGGTGGAAAAGCGGATCCGCTCGTCTACGCCGACCTGCTCGCCCATGTAGCTCCCGCCATCCGCGCCGCGGACCCGGATGCGCGTATCGTCCTGGGCGGGCTGGCCCCCACCGTCGAAGATGGCCCGGTCAACTACAATGAGCCGCGCTTTCTGGAGCTCCTCGTCGCGGCGGGCGCCTCTCCGTACTACGATGTGGTTGCCGCGCAGCCGTTGGGCTTCAGCACCGGCCCGGAAGACCGCGACGTTGCTCTGACGCGCCTGAATTTTTCGCGGGCGGTGTTGCTGCGGGAGACCCTCGTGGCGCTGGGCGAGGGTGACAAGGCGCTGTGGGCCACCCTCATGGGCTGGAACAGTCTGCCGGCAGATTGGCCCGGGCCGGTCTCCATTTGGGGACAGGTTGATCCGCAGACACAGGCCGGGTACACGACGGCGGCGCTAGCGCGCGCGGAATCCGAATGGCCCTGGATGGGCGTGATGTGCATCAACGCTTTGCAACCGCGTCCGGCAGACCCCACACGCGCGGTGCCTGACGCCGAGGAGCATTGGGGTTTTGCGATGATCGGCCCCGACGGCGAGCCACGGCCCCTCTATACGGCGCTGCAGGCGTGGGCCGCGCGACCGAGGGTGGCGCACGTCGGCGCGTATCCCGCGAGCTCGCCGCTGATCACCTACACCGGCGGCTGGCGGCTGGGCCCGTTGGGCGCCGACATCCCGTTGAACGCCAGCGCGGAGGCCGGGAACGCCCGGGCGACCTTCACTTTTGAGGGCACGGGGGTGCAGTTGACCGTGCGACGCGGCGCCTATCTGGCCTTCCTCTTTGTCACGGTAGATGGCCAGCCGGCCGCCGCGCTCCCGCGTGATGAAGCCGGGCGCGCTTACGTGGTGCTCTACGATCCGCTGGCCCAGGTGGAGACGGTGACGCTGGCGCGCGGCCTGCCCTACGGGAGTCACACGGTCGAGCTCCTCGCCGATCGCGGCTGGTATCAGTGGGCGTTGGTGGACTGGCGCGTGTTGGATGAGCCCTCTACCTTGCCCTGGCCCGTTGTCACGGGAGTGCTCATGGTCCTCGGTGTGCTGAGCATGGGGATGGCGGCCCGGCATGTGGAGTGGCGTGCTGTTGTGGCGGGGGTGCGCGCGGCCTATGCGCGCCTTGGCGCGCCGGGACAGGTGCTGTTGAGCGCGGCGGTGAGCGCGATTTTTGGTTTCGCCGCCTGGACGGTGTGGGCGCAGGGCGCATTCCGGCGTTTGGGGGAGGGCGCCGGTTGGGGAGCCCTGGCGCTGGCTGTCGGGCTGTGCTACTTCTCGCCGTGGGTGGGGGTCGCCCTCGCCAGCGGTGTGCTCTTGCTCGTGCTGACCCTGTTGCAGCCGGGGATGGGCCTGGCGATGACTATTGCCGCGGCGCCTTTCTATCTGCATCCCGTCTCGTTGTTTGGGCGCTCCTTTGCGCTCTCTGAACTGCTGTTGTTGCCTGCCCTGGCGGGGTGCGCGGCGCAGATCCTCGCCGCGCGGCGCCGCGACGGACGGGATGCGCAACCTCTGTGGCATCCGACGTTTGCGGCGACGGGGGCCTTGCTCGCTACGGCGGTGGTGGCGACGCTGCTGGCGCAGCATCGTCACGAAGCGTTGCGTGAGCTGCGGTTGGTGCTTCTGGAGCCGGCGTTGTTCTACGTGGCCTTGATCCTCACGCCGTTGGAGGGGCGCGAGCGGCGGCGGGTCCTGGATTTCTGGCTGGCGAGTGCCGTGGCGATCGCCGTCATCGGCCTGGTGCAGTATTTCGTCCTGGGCGACGTGATCACCGCGGAAGGCGGGGTGCGGCGGCTGCGCAGCATCTACGGCTCGCCGAACAATGTGGGGCTGTACCTGGGGCGCGTCTGGCCCGTGCTCCTGGTCGAGCTGGGGCAGCGCTGGCATGCGGGCCGGAAAGATCGCCGTTTCTGGTTCACGGCTGCCGGGCTGGTCTGCGTCGGCGCGGCGCTGGGGCTCAGTCTCTCGCGCGGCGCGATTCTGCTGGGGATTCCGGCGGGCCTGTTCACGTTGGGGATGCTGGCGGGGCGACGCTGGCGCAAGGTGACGTTGCTGGGCCTGTGCGTCCTCGTCGTGGCGCTCATCCCGTTGTTTTCCACCCCGCGCTTTGCAGCGCTGTTGAATCCTGCAAGCGGCACCGCTTTGCTGCGCGTGTCATTGTGGCGCAGCGCCTGGACGATGTTCCGCGAGCATCCATGGGTGGGGGTCGGCCCGGACAACTTCCTCTATGCCTATCGCACGCGCTACGTTCTGCCGACGGCGTGGGAGGAATTCAACCTTTCGCACCCCCACAACTGGATTTTGGATTTTGCGACGCGCCTGGGGTTGCCGGGCCTGCTGGCCTTCCTGGCGTTGCAGGTGGGATTCTGGCGTCGCGTCCTGCGTCTGACGCGCCAGGAGGGCGCGGGGAAGGCCCGGGCCGGCGGGCTGGCGGCTTCGATGGCGGTGATGCTGGCGCACGGTTTGGTGGATGCCTCGTTTTTCTACGTGGATCTCGCCTACGTTTTTTTCCTGACGCTGGCGGCGGTGGAGTGGCTGGGGAAAGGCGCGCTTGATTAATTGGCGTCCCCCGTCTATAATGGGGATATTGGCGCAGGGTGCACGGCCGTGACCGTGCCGGGCCTGCCTCATGGAGACGTGAATGGAGCAAAAAGGAAGCAAAACGCGGGTTTTGTGGATTTTGCTGGCGCTGATGCTGACCTGCGGCATTCTGGCGATCGTGGGGGGGCAGCAGCTGCTCAACCGTCCCAAGTCATCGGCGCCGACGTTGGGGCTGCCTACGGGGCTGATTCCGCAGCCGACGCCGACCATTTATCCCAGCGCGGTCACCGTCATCGAGCAGGTGCAGATGCTGGGACGTCTGGAGACGGTCTCCTATCACATCGAGAAAGTGGTCACGGCGGAATCGGGGCAGGGGCCCTTGGGCTTTCTGCTGGGCGACAAATTGTTGCTGATCGCGCGGGGCACGGTCATCGCGGGAGTGGATTTGAGCCAGGTCGGGCCGGAGGACGTGTTGATCACCGACGAGGGCACGATCTACTTCCGGCTTCCCAAAGCCACCGTCTTCATGGCGACTTTGGATAACCAGCGCACGGAGATCTACGATCGCCGCACCGGGTTGGTGGGGATGAATCCGCAGCTGGAGACGGCAGCGCGCCAACAGGCGGAGCTGCTCATCAAAGAGGCGGCGGAGGAAGACGGAGTGCTGGCAAAGGCAGACGAGAATGCCCGCCAGGTCATGCGCTCCTTGCTGCTGGCGTTGCGGTTGGAGCACGTGATCTTCGTGGACGAGCTGCCCACGCTGACCCCCTCGCCGACGCCGGGCATCACACTCACACCCATGGCCATACCATAACCCTTTAGCATTGGATCCACGGAAGGGACATCATCCATGCAGATCAAACGGCTCCCAGACGATTTCGTGGTAGAAGAGCAAGTACACCTTCCCGGACAGCATGGCCCTTATGCCTACTACCGGGTGGAAAAACGCAATCTCTCGACGCTGTCAGTGCGCGACGAAATGGCGTCTTTGTTGAAGGTCACCCCCAGTTACCTGTCATTTCCGGCCTTCAAGGACCGCTCTGTTGTGGCAGTGCAATACACCAGCGTGCGCAAGCGGGCGCCCGAACGGCTGGAAGGGCGGGGGTTTGTCGCCGAGCGCATCGGCTGGGGGTCGCGTGCGCTGCGGCCTACGGATCTGGTGGGCAATCGTTACACGCTGACGCTCCGCGATCTCGATGCGCAGCAGGCCGCCGCCGTCGGTCCCCTGTTGCAAACTTTGGGTGAGAAGGGCCTCCCCAACTACTTCGACGATCAACGCTTCGGCTCGTTCTCCACGCATGGCTTTATCGGCAAGGCGATTTTGATGCGCGATGCCGAAAGGGCCGTGTGGCTGTACCTGGCCGGGCCGATGGCCGGCGATAGGCGGGAGATCCGCAATTTCAAGCGACTGGTGCGCACGCATTGGGGACAATGGGGTTTCCTGCTCCATCAGGCGCCGCAACCCTCAAATTTCCGCAGCGTGTTGACTTTCCTCAAGGACAACCCGCAGGATCACCGCAAGGCGCTCAACCTCATCCACGATCGGCTGCTTTCCATCTATCTCGTGGCCTTCCAGTCGTGGATCTGGAACCGCATTTTGGGACATTATCTGACCACTCTGGGGTACACGGATCCCACGATTCTGATCACGGGGTTGGACTTTCCCCTGCCGCCGGCGTTGCCGGAAGCGCTGCTGGAGATGCAGCTCTCGATGCCCAACCTTACCGTCCGTTATCCCGACGCGGTGCTGCCGTCGGTGGAAGCGGTGCTCGGCGAGGAGGGGATGACGCTGGAAGACTTCAAGGCGCGGATCCTCCGGCGGGTCTATCTGCCCAAGGGGGAGCGTTTCATCTGGTTCAAGCCTTCGGAGGTCGTAGTCGGAGACGTCGCGCCCGATGAGGTTTCCCCTGAACGCTGGGCCGTGCCGGTGTCGTTTACCCTGGCTCCGCGACAATACGCGACGTTGCTGGTCAAAGCGGTGGCGGCCCATTTGGGGGTGCACGTCCGTGCCCGCTGATCCGGTCTCTCCCACAGCAGCCAGGGCAGACGTCTCGGTGATTATTTTGGGGACGGCGGCAGCGCTGGCGGATGCTGAGCGCGCCAACACCTATCTCGCCGTCGTCCGACGCGGGCGCTACTGGTTGGTGGATTGCGCCGACAGTCCCATCGGGCGGCTGCAGCGCGTGGGGCTGGATCCGCTGGCGGTGCGCGGGGTCATCATCACGCACTTCCACCCGGACCATGTGTTTGGGCTGCCCATTTATCTGATGGGACTCTACCTGTTGGGATTCTTCCACAAATGCGTGCGCCGCGAGCCGTTGCCGATCTACGCCCCGCCGGAAGCGCTGCAGCTAGTGCGCGCCATGATCGGCCTGTTTCAGATGCAGGACTGGACGGAGATGTTCTCGCTGGAATATCACCCCATTGAGGCCCGTTCGGGGTGGGCGGTGGCCGAGGACGAGGATTTCATCATCGTCGCCGCGCCAACCCATCACAGCGTCAGCTCGGTAGCGCTGCGGTTCGTCGCCAGGAATACCGGACGCAGCCTGGTCTATTCCAGCGACACGGCCCCCTGTCCTGAAGTCGAAGCGCTGGCCTGGGGGACGGACCTGCTGATTCACGAAGCCGCCGGGGCGGGTTTTGGGCACGCCTCGGCGGCGGAGGCGGGGATGGCGGCGACGCGGGCCAACGCCGCCCGGTTGCTGCTGGTGCACTATTTCGCCGAGGCGAAGCCCCGGTTGCTGGCTGAGGCTCAACAGACGTTTTCCGGGCCGATACAGATCGCCGAAGAACTGGCGACTTACGCATGGTAGGGCCGCGCCATGGCTCCCTTCGGGGACACCCTCTCTCTGTGCCTGGGACCTCACGCTCATGAGTGAGTCACGACAGCGGGCTCTCCGCAACATGATCATCGTGATGGGAGCCTTCGCCCTCAGCCGCGTCCTGGGTCTGGTGCGACAGATGGCCTTCGGCTACTATTTCGGCGCGGGCGAGGAGATGGACGCTTATGTCGCGGCGGCCCGCATCCCCGAATTGCTGTTCCTTGTCGTTGCCGGCGGCGCGCTGGGATCCGCCTTCATCCCCGTGTTCACCACCCGTCTCACGCAGGGCGACACTGACGGCGCCTGGCGCCTGTCATCGGCCATCATCAACCTCCTCATCGTCATTATTCTGCCGTTGAGCCTCCTCGCGATAGCGCTGGCTCCCTGGTTGACGCGCGTTCTGATCGCGCCGCAGTTCTCGCCGGAGCTGCAGGCGCAGACGACGTTGCTGCTGCGCATCATGTTGCTCTCGCCGGCGATTTTCGGCGTGAGCGGGATTTTGATGGGCGTGCTCAATGCCCATCAGCATTTCCTGATTCCGGCGCTCGCTCCGAGTATCTACAACGTCGTGCTCATCCTTGGCGCGGTGTGGGGCGGGCGCAGCGGCGCCGGCGCGTTGGGCGCGGCGATTGCGACGGTCGTGGGGGCGTTGGCGCATTTGCTCTCGCAGATGCTGGGATTGCGCCTGTTCCCCGCGCGCTACAACCTCACCTTCGGACGCGGCGATGGCGCCGTCCGTCAGGTGCTCGTGTTGATGTTGCCCCGCATGTTGGGCGTGGCCGCGGTGCAGTTCAACTTCGTCATCACCAACAGCCTCGCTTCGGGCCTGGGGACGGGCGCGGTCTCGGTCCTCAACTATGCCTGGAACCTGATGACGTTGCCGCAGGGCATCATCGCGCAGGCGATTGGGACGACGGCCTTCCCTACGTTTTCCGAGCAGGCGGCGCGACGGGATTTCGCGGCGCTGCGGGCCTCGGTCTCCGAGATGTTGCGGATGACCTCGGCGTTGCTGTTCCCCTCCACGGTGGGCTTGATCGTGCTGGGGCGACCGCTCATCGCGCTCTTGCTGGAGCGGGGAGCCTTCGACACGGCTTCGACGGACGCGGTCGCGGGGGCGCTGGCCTTCTTTGCGCTGGGTCTGATCGGCAACGGCCTGATCGAGATTGTCGCGCGGGTGTTCTTCGCGCTGCACGATACCTGGACGCCGACGCTGGCGGCGATCGCCGCGGTGGCGGTGAACCTGACGTTGGGGCTGCTCCTGCCCGACGTCTTTGCGCGGCTGGGACTGTTGCCCTACGCCGGCCTGGCCCTGGCCAACAGCGTCGCGGCATTAGCGCAGCTGGGCGTGCTGCTGCGCCCGGTCAGCGCGCGCCTTGGCGGGATAGGAGGCCGGCAGATTTTGCGGCAGGCGTGGCGGTCCCTGGCGGCCAGCCTGGGGATGGGCGCGGTGCTGGCGGGCTGGTTGCACCTGGCGCCCTCGCAGCCGCTCGTGGCGGGCGGCGTGGGGGTGTTGCTGGGCGTCGGCGTGTACTACGGCCTGGGGCGAGCTTTCGGCGTGACGGAGCTGCAAGAGACGTTGCAGCTGCTACGACATCGTAAGTGACGTGAGACTGCCGGGTGAGGGTTGAAGATGTTGATCTCATTGACCACCGATTTTGGCGAACAGGACGGCTATGTGGGCGTGATGAAGGGCGTGATGGCGGGTATCGCGCCGGGAGTGACCTTCGTGGACCTCACGCACGCCCTTCCGCCGCAGGACATTCGCAGCACGGCCTACGTCTTGTGGACGGCGCTGCCCTATTTCCCGCCGGAGAGTGTTCATCTGGTGGTGGTGGATCCCGGCGTTGGCACTTCCCGCCGACCCATCGCCGCGCGGACCGCTTGCGGGACGCTGGTCGGCCCGGATAACGGCGTCTTCTCCTATCTGTGGACGATCGCGCCGCCGACCGCCATCGTCGAGCTGGCCAATCCGCGCTACCGGCGCACGGACGTCTGTGCCACCTTTCACGGGCGCGATGTCTTCTCGCCGGCCGCGGCCTATCTGGCGCGGGGTGTGCCGCTGGAGGAATTCGGCCCGCCGGTGACCGATCCCGTGACGCTCTCGCTGCCCACACTGGAGGTAGAAGGCGACGTCCTGCGCGGCGAGGTGCTCTACGTGGATCATTTTGGCAATGTCATTACCAGCATCGGACGGTTGCTGTGGGAGGGTGAGCAGCTGCACCTGCGGCCGGCGTTCGGCAGCGCCCCGGCGGTGACGTTGC